>NZ_JAKUZS010000029.1:0-4571 GCF_030128585.1 Klebsiella sp. K5-204 | reverse complement strand
CGTAGTGGCGAGTCGGGGTGTCATATTCAACGTGAGAGGTGTTGATGGTGATACCACGAGCTTTTTCTTCCGGCGCGTTATCGATCTGGTCGAATGCGCGAGCGGAACCACCGTAGGTTTTAGCCAGTACGGTAGTGATGGCAGCGGTCAGCGTTGTTTTACCATGGTCAACGTGGCCGATAGTACCGACGTTAACGTGCGGTTTTGTACGTTCAAACTTTTCTTTAGACATCGATTGTCCCTCTAAGACACGGATAAATCGGTGATATCACCACATCAACCAGGCAACATGCCCGACTTGTTGAATGAACATAACAGAAGAGAAACAGGGAAGGAGAGAAAAGAAGTGGTGCTGATACCCAGAGTCGAACTGGGGACCTCACCCTTACCAAGGGTGCGCTCTACCAACTGAGCCATATCAGCACGTCTGGAGCGGGCAGCGGGAATCGAACCCGCATCATCAGCTTGGAAGGCTGAGGTAATAGCCATTATACGATGCCCGCATCCTGAAACTCGGCTACCCAGTTCTTTCTGTAATACTAAAGAGACTGCTCTCTGTAGTATTGAGCTGATTAGTTTACCCAACCAACTCCGGCTACGCAAAGCGTCGCCAGAAAGTGGTGGTGGGGGAAGGATTCGAACCTTCGAAGTCGATGACGGCAGATTTACAGTCTGCTCCCTTTGGCCGCTCGGGAACCCCACCCAAATTGTTATGGTGCCGACTACCGGAATCGAACTGGTGACCTACTGATTACAAGTCAGTTGCTCTACCTACTGAGCTAAGTCGGCATCAAGTAGCGCGCATTCTAGGGAGAGGAGCGAGTTCATGCAACTAAAAATTTGCATAAAACGTTCTCTTGCTCACATTTTGTGCTCTTACGCGAAAAAACGGTGTAATTTCAAACAAAGGAGTGCAAATAATCGCCAGCAAACAGCACAGCAGGCGCGGTTCCGGTCATCCACGTTTACCCGGAACCTATGCTGACCGCAGCCTGAAAGGCAGCAGGCCGTTAGCACTATCCTGTTAGCAAAGACCATGCTTTGCAAAGCATAAGAAACTTATTCCTCTCTTGTGACGCTGGCGCGAGAAAGCAGCATTCAATGAGTTTTTTTCTTATTATTCCCGGCAATCTGGTGTTACCCTCCTGCCCATTGTCCTGATTAACTCGTGTGAAGCATCGCCGTTTCAACGTATTCGGTGATGGTAAGAACATGCTTATGAGCCAAAAAGAGCAGACGTTAATGACACCGTACCTACAATTTAACCGCCACCAATGGGCTGCACTTCGTGATTCTGTCCCGATGACGTTAACCGAGGAAGAAATCACGCGGTTAAAAGGCATCAACGAAGATCTCTCTCTGGAAGAGGTTGCTGAGATCTATTTGCCGCTGTCGCGTTTGCTCAACTTCTATATTAGTTCTAACCTGCGTCGTCAGGCGGTTCTCGAACAATTTCTTGGCACTAACGGTCAGCGTATTCCCTATATAATCAGCATAGCTGGCAGCGTTGCGGTAGGTAAAAGCACCACCGCCCGTGTACTGCAGGCCTTGCTTAGCCGTTGGCCTGAGCATCGCCATGTCGAACTCATTACCACTGACGGATTTTTGCACCCTAACTCGGTTTTGAAAGAACGTGGGTTAATGAAGAAGAAAGGTTTTCCGCAGTCTTATGATATGCATCGGCTGGTGAAGTTTGTCTCCGATCTCAAATCAGGAGTACCACAGGCAACTGCACCAGTTTATTCCCATCTAATTTATGATGTTATTCCCGACGGCGATAAAACCGTCGCGCAACCGGATATTCTCATTCTTGAAGGACTGAATGTTCTGCAAAGTGGGATGGATTATCCACACGATCCGCATCATGTATTCGTATCGGATTTTGTCGACTTTTCTATTTATGTCGATGCCCCGGAAGAATTATTGAAAAGCTGGTATATCAACCGTTTTCTTAAATTCCGGGAAGGAGCATTTACCGACCCGGATTCTTATTTCCATAATTACGCCAAGCTGTCGAAGGAAGAAGCGGTGGATATTGCCACCTCGCTATGGAATGAGATTAACCTAATGAATCTAAAAGAAAACATCCTTCCAACCCGCGAGCGCGCCAGCCTGATTATGACCAAGAGCGCCAATCATTCTGTTAATCAGGTACGCTTACGGAAATAAAGCAAAGGGAGCCGAAGCTCCCTTTTTTATTCTGCGCTGCGCAATGATATTTCACCACCGACCCAGGCTTTTATCACACCATCCTGCTCCAGCAATAGCGCCCCCTGGGCGTCAATACCGCGGGAAATGCCATAAATTTCTTTATCACCGATAATCAGTTTTACCGGACGATGAATAAAGTTATCCAGTTTTTCCCAGCGCGGCAGATAAGGAGCCAACCCTTCCTGCTCGAACAGCTCCAGTCCCAGGCGCAGCTCTTTAATCAGGCGCGCGGCGAGGAGGTTACGATCGATGACCACCCCTGCTTCCTGAAGACTGATCCAACCCTGATTGACGACATCAGACTCCACGTGACGCATCACAAGGTTGATACCCGCGCCGCTGACGATTTGTGCGGCATCGCCCGTTTTCCCCGTCAGTTCCACGAGGATCCCTGACAGCTTACGATCCTGCAGGTAAATATCGTTTGGCCATTTCACGCGAACCTGTTCGGCCCCGAGCTGCTGCAGCACTTCAGCGATCACAATACCGATCACCAGGCTTAGGCCAATAGCCGCTGCCGGGCCCTGCTCCAGACGCCAGTACATTGAGAGATAGAGATTCGCGCCAAAGGGGGAAAACCATTTTCTGCCTCGCCGGCCCCGCCCTGCCTGCTGATATTCAGCCACGCAGGCATCGCCGGACGTCAGCTCATCCAGTCTGTCCAGCAAATACTGGTTAGTGGAGTCGATTACCGGAAGGACAGTCACTCGGCCATGCTCTATCTGTTGGGAGATCTTTTTCTCATCCAAAAGATGAATAGGCTCTGGCAGGCTGTAACCCTTGCCCGGTACGGTAAACACATCAACGCCCCAGTCGCGTAAAGTCTGGATATGCTTATTAATCGCCGCCCGGCTCATGCCTAACTGCTCGCCAAGCTGTTCACCTGAGTGAAACTCACCATCAGCAAGGATAGAAATTAGCGTTAAAGGGATAGTATGGTCTTTCACGCAATGCTCTCCTCTGCGTTGACTTCACCATGCGTTCCAATGAAGCGCACCTCGGGTTGAAGCCATACATTGAATTTCGCACCCACCTGCTGGCGAACGTAATGGGCAAGCTTTATCACATCCTCACTGGTCGCTTGATCTTCATTAATCAGTACCAGCGCCTGCTGTCGATGCACGGCCGCGCCGCCGATGCGTTGTCCTTTGAGCTGACATTGATCGATTAGCCAGCCAGCGGCCAGCTTGACGCTGCCGTTTGCCTGCGGATAGTGCGGTGCATCAGGGAACTGCGCCAGCAGCGCTTCAGCAACCTGAGCGCTGACGATCGGGTTCTTAAAAAAGCTGCCAGCATTACCGTTAATCTTTGGATCCGGCAATTTAGTCATTCGCATATGACAGACCGCATCGAATACCTGCTGCGGGGTGACAGTCTGCGGATCGAGACGTGTTAAATCACCGTAGCTCAGCACCGGTCGCCACGCTTTCTCTAACGCCAAGCCAATCGCGACGATGGCGTAGCGGTCCTGATATTCATGTTTAAAGATGCTGTCGCGATAGCCGAAACGGCATTCCGCTGCGGAAAGGCGTTGTTTACGTCCCGTTTCCAGCTCGATGCAGTCAACATATTCGCAAACCCGCTGCAATTCGACGCCGTAAGCGCCAATATTCTGGATAGGCGAAGATCCTGCGCAACCAGGGATTAATGCCAGATTTTCCAGACCAGGCATCGCATGCTGTAGCGTGAACTGCACCAGTTGATGCCAGTTTTCGCCGGCGCCGACGTGCAAGCGCCAGGCATCCGGGGTTTCGCTCACCTCGATCCCCATAATTCGGTTGAGGATCACCGTACCGGCATAGTCGTTCAGAAACAGGACGTTACTGCCTTCCCCAAGGATTAGCGTGGGTTCGCCTGCCGCGACAGCGGTTTGCCAGGCGCTTAATAACTGTTGTTCAGTTTCGGCGCGTACTATCGTATTGGCGGATCGCTCAATGCCAAAGGTATTCCAGGGTTTGAGGGAGTGGTTCATAGTGGCTTCCTGATGCAAAATCGGCGTTAGTTTACCGTATCTGGCGGGGGAAGGCTTGCCTGATTACAGAGGCAATAATATTGCGGGGCGCTAACGGTGGTGATGTGGTGTACCGGTCCGGGCTACAGAACCCGCAAGGTCCGTAGCCCCGGTAAGCGCAGCGCCACCGGGGAGATATACCCCACACAGCAAAAAACCCCGCACCTTTCGGGACGGGGTTCTTTTTAAACGCAAAAACAAAAAGCCCGGTCTTTCGACTGGGCTTTCTGCTTTATTTGATGCCTGGCAGTTCCCTACTCTCACATGGGGAGACCCCACACTACCATCGGCGCTACGGCGTTTCACTTCTGAGTTCGGCATGGGGTCAGGTGGGACCACCGCGCTAGTG
>NZ_JAKUZS010000028.1:0-4579 GCF_030128585.1 Klebsiella sp. K5-204 | reverse complement strand
GTACCAGCGTACGGCCCACAGAATGATGTCACGCTGAAAATGCCGGCCTTTGAATGGGTTCATGTGCAGCTCCATCAGCAAAAGGGGATGATAAGTTTATCACCACCGACTATTTGCAACAGTGCCACAGAAAATTACCTGAACTGCGTCAACTCGGAGTCTGGCCGCGTGCGCGTGGAAGCAAAGCGGGCGAGCGAAGAATACGGGCGAGTGCTGCGGCGCTATCCGCTGAAACCCGGCGAGACGGTCGAGCGTCCGCAACGCGGGGAAGTCGTCAGCAGCTCCGGGGTTCTCCCCCCACTGGACCCAGGCGAATACTAAGCGCGGCGGTGTGTAATAGACGGAGCGCGAGGCGACTACTGGTCAGGGTTTGCGCAAGGCGGGTGTGTAATAGACGGGAGGGGATCGATCCGGCGATCCAGCCTGTGGATAGTCCGTCTATTACCCACCCGGTTCCGTCGTTTACCCACCCAACCCCGTCTATTACCCACCGGAAACCGTCTATTACCCACCGAGGGGTTCTATAAGCAACTGATAATGAAGGTAAATTTTGCCTTCTGATTCCCTAAAACTCTTTAAAACAAAAAAAACATATATAAAACGTGTAGCCCTGGGGAAAACAGCCCGTGGAATTATGGACAATCCGGCAAGCCGGATACCTGCCTAACCGCTTCGCGGTTCCCCATTGACAGGCCAGGGACAACCGCGAGCGGTTGCCCCCACCCTGCCAACAGGTCGGCAGTTGCCCACAATACCACCGGCTCAAGCAACAGGATTTTTTTATATTTTTGTTTTTAAAAGAAAAAAGCGGCCGTGCTCTAGTGGCATGGCCGCGTTACGTGGTCCTATCAGGGGCTTGTGGCTCTTGCGCCTCCTCGGATCGACACAAGTGCCGATCACTGCGGCGGGGCGCTCCTGGCTCAAGCTGAAAAGCGATCAGTATCCGCACCAGTGGCGACGGCGTTCCCTCCACGCATTCGGGCCGGGCCTCCACTCAACGGCTAACCCCTCGGCCATGAGGGTTTGCCCCACGTCCCGCCCGTCGATCAGCAGGTGAACAAGGCGGCGGTCGTACTTGTCGGCTTGGCCGGAATCGACAACCTCGATGCGCTGAGCGTTGGCAACCAGTTCGCGGAGGCGTGCGGTTGCCTCGCGGCCCTTCGTCAGCTCGGCGTCGCACCTGGGCTTGTAGGTTTCCGGGGTGTCAATCGACAGCAGGCGCAAGCGTTGACCGTTGTATCGTAACCGTCCGGTGATTCCACCTTGAGCCAAATCGCCTGCCGACCAAAAGGCTCGAAGCTTACCACCCGGTCGATTCCGGTCAGATCCAGAAACGCCTCGTCGATGGAGTAGACATCCACTCTCGATGCCAGAGCTTCCAGGGTCGTCATCACCCGCCGGCTTATATCGCCATTTGTGTGGAATAGAGAATCAATTGGAACGGGGGCTTTGCTCGCCCCCCCTTGAACTTCTCATACCCAACCTGTTTGGCTATAGCTACTGAGGAGATCGCGGTGGCCCACCAAATCTTCCGGTCATCCTGTTCAATTACACCGCTAGCCGTACCCAGGAGGTGCCGCAGCGCCTCCTGGAGGCAGAAAGGCGTCGAGCGTATAGGTTGCTGGGCATGCGCGGCGCAAGTTCATCAGAAAACTCAATCCAAGGGCAAGATCGGCCGAGCGGAGATGGCACTGACTCTTATCAACAAGCTCTACGGCATCGAGCGCGACATGGAAGAGGCGGGCGATGCCCAGCGATACCAGACGCGCCAGTCGCAAAGCCAGGCTTTCCTGGAGCAACTGAAAGCTAGGCTGGACAAAACCCCTCCCCAGGTCACGTCGTCAAAGTGCCTTGGGCAAGCAATCAATTGCCTTGCGAGCAACTGGTTAAAGCTGATCCGCTACATCGAAAGGGGGACACCTGCCCATCGACAACAACCCTGCCGAGCGGGCGAGCCACCTTCTCATGTACATATGACCAAAGCGTCGCCCGTCTCCTCCCGTTATGTCATGCCTACCCACGACGGAGTATTGACGGTCTCTGTGCGCCAGAGCATAGTTTTCCCGAAGGGCGCTTAGGTACATATCTTCATGTGCTGTCCAGGCGCAGTTGCGTTTAGAGTACGTGTCCAATCAGTTTTAAATGGGTGTGAACATGAGAGCAGAAACTGAATCGCGGATTTTTTCGGTGGATGAATATGTTCGTCCGTCTAACGGCGAACCGATTCGTTCGGTTGTTCTGGAAACCAATGACTCTGTCGTCGTTGTTTGGCACGCCCACCCTGGGCAGGAAATAGCTTCCCATGTACATCCTCACGGCCAAGATACTTGGACGGTTATCTCAGGTGAAGCCGAATATCATCAAGGTAACGGCATAGTCACTCATCTTAAAGCTGGAGATATTGCGATCGCAAAACCTGGGCAGGTACATGGTGCAATGAACTCTGGCCCCGAACCTTTTATATTTGTTTCAGTGGTTGCGCCGGGCAATGCCGGTTTTGCGTTGGCTGAGAAATAGGCGAAAGGCCTGAGAGGAAACTGATGAATACACGATTATTTACGTTCGCTGGTGGAGAAACGGGTGTTTGGCGCGTTGTTCGGATGGATGCCGTGGCGGGAGCCCCTCTCCCTGGAATCCCCCGGCTCGACGTAGCCGCTGGCTCTGTTTCGCCGCAGCCTTTGGGCACCAAATGGCTTCTTCGCGGGATAACGAGTAACGAGCGTTATGTCGTGCGTGAAGAGAAGGATCGTCTCGTGGCGAAGCAGCCAAGTTTGGGTCGAGCAGAGGCCACCTGTGCCGCCCTGATCCCTATCCGGAAAAACCCCTCATGGTGGGGACTGGCTCAAGACGAACGCCGGAAGATTTTTGAGGAGCAGTCCCGTCACATTCACATTGGGCTCCAATATCTCCCTGCTGTGGCCCGTCGTCTCCACCATTGTCGGGACCTGGGCGAGAGCGAACCCTTCGACTTCTTGACGTGGTTCGAATATTCCCCGTCTGATGAGCCGGGCTTTAACAGGCTTTTGGCCGAACTCCGGGCCTCGGTGGAGTGGAAGTATGTCGACAGAGAAATCGACATCCGGCTAGTGCATGAGCCGGCCTAGTATCAGGTTTAACTGCGATCTCCGTGCGGCATACACCTGCGACACCCGCAGCCCAGCAAAGCCCGGAAAATCTAGTGTGTCTAATAACTTAGGAGTAACACGACACGTATGCCTAGCGAGCCACCAGTCGCTTGGGAAATTTTCTACTTATGGCCTCCTCTTTCTCTCATCGATCTCCCAGGGCATATCCTGCCGTCTAGAGTTGGCACCTTGTCCAGCTTTCGAAGAAGGCTCTCCATACACGTCCGGCCTACACCTTGTTAGGTATGGCCGGTTTCCAGTTGTGGGGCAATAGCTCGTCGATGGCGTTGTTCTTCTGTGTCGGCAGGCGAGTCAGCACATCCTTCAGGTAGGCATAGGGATCATGCCGATTCAGCTTCGCTGACTGTATTAGGGTCATGACCGCAGCCGCACGTTGACCACTGCGCAGTGAACCCGCAAACAGCCAATTGCTGCGCCCCAGCGCCCAGGGTCGGATCTGGTTTTCCACCCAGTTGTTGTCGATGGGCACAGCGCCATCGTCCAGGTAGCGCGTCAGCGCTTCCCAACGTTTGAGGCTGTAATCCAGGGCTTTGGCCGTGCCGGAGCCATCCGGCACTTTCTGGCGATGGGCCAGCATCCACTGATGCAGCGCATCGGCAAGGGGTTTGGCTTTGGTTTGCCGGATTTCCCGCCGCATATCCGGTGGCAGATCTTTGGTTTCCCGCTCGATCTCGTAGAGTCCACCGATGTATTCCAAGGCCTTGGCCGCCAATTCGCTCTTGTTGGCCTCGTGCAGGTCATAGAACTTGCGCCGGGCGTGGGCCATACAGCCGATTTCGGTAATGCCGTTGCCGAACCCGGCCTTGTAGCCAGCGTAATCATCACAGACCAGCTTGCCCCGCCAGTCACCCAGGAAGGTTCGGGCGTGTTCGCCTGCACGGCTGGGTGCGAAGTCGTAAATAGCTGCCTTCAGGTCGGCAAACGGTGTGGTGCAGTAGGCCCAGACGTAGGCCTTGTGGGTTTTCTTCTTGCCCGGGGCCAGCATGCTGACCGGGGTTTCATCGGCATGCAGAACACTGTGTTCCAGCAGAGTATTTCTCAACGCATCCACCAGCGGCTGCAACTGCACACCACAGGCACCCACCCATTCGGCCAGGGTGGAGCGCGGGATTTCCAGGCCGGCACGGCCGAACATGCGTTCCTGACGGTACAGCGGCAGATGGTCGGCATACTTGGCCACCAGCACCTGGGCCAGCAGGCCAGCGGTGGGGATGCCTTTGTCGATCACCTGCGGTGGCACCGGTGCCTGGATCAACGTCTCGCAGCTGTCGCAGGCCCATTTGCCCCGGATGTGACGTTCAACGGTGGGCACTGTTGCAAAGTTAGCGATGAGGCAGCCTTTTGTCTTATTCAAAGGCCTTACATTTCAAAAACTCTGCTTACCAGGCGCATTTCGCCCAGGGGATCACCATAATAAAATGCTGAGGCCTGGC
>NZ_JAKUZS010000027.1:0-5074 GCF_030128585.1 Klebsiella sp. K5-204 | reverse complement strand
CCACCAGGAAGCGGTGCTCTTCGTTACAGATGACCATCGGTTCATGGATTTCAAGGCCCGAGAGTCGGGTGATGGTTTCCTGCAGCATGGAGTTCTGCCCGAACAGCCGGAGGAACTGTTTCGGGTAGAGCTCGCGAGACATCGGCCAGAGACGACTGCCGGTACCACCAGCCATAATTACAGGAAGTAACATAATGAAATCCTTAAATAAATAATTGCTTTATTTTACTATCAATCAATCGACCGTCGGGTGGAATGGCCTTTTTCAGGCACGCTACCGCCATTGGCTGTCGCAACCAAAATGCGTACTGCTCCCGTGCTTCAGGCTAAACGCCACCCTCTTTCGCTTCAGGCTATCGGCAGAACGTTCACTCAGCGGCCTGAAAAGCCAGCCTGACGGAACGGGTGTCCTGAAAACCTAAAAGCAGAGATATGTCCTGAGACATATCTCTGCTTTTAATATGCATCTGTCCTCACCTGGCCGCGAAATGCCCCACACTTTCCGCATTTGCCGCCGGGTTAACCATCAGGACTTTCTCATTTACGCAGGGTATCACGCGTGCGCTTTCCGCCACCGACGAAAGGGAAACGGGCGGCCTGCCGGTGTCAGCAAGCGTCAGAAAGGAGCGTCCACGATGCGGGGAAAGATAAGAAGAGACATCGCTTTCGCCGCCAGGGAGACAACGCGCGGCCAGGCTTGATGGCCCTTTGCACATGGCGACGGCGCTTTGTTCCGACAGGAGGGATAAACGACTCATGCTCTACACTGCACATTCCACAAAGAAAATCGTCCGCAGATTATAGCGCTGGTCGCGGGGAATAAAAATAAAAAAGCCTACTGATTAATGGATTACTCAAATAATACACATTATAAACATTCACTAAACAAACAAAACCAATCTAATCCATTGATATTCATCAAAAAACCATAGAAAACACTACAGAGATTTTGCCCATTTGCTAAATCATCCGCTGACGAAAATATATCTTTAAACAAAATTACGCCATACCGGGGGATTGGCGACCTTTATGATTGCGCCATGAATCGCTAAACCGCTGACAGGTCATAAGGTTATTATTCGACAGCTAACAGTCAAATGAGAAACGTTGTTATTTATCAGCCTTTGCCACCACGATTTTGCCAGAAAAAAGCGCCCTTCACTTCGCGCCTGGCGGATAAGACGCGGCAAAGCAAGTGATCCCAGCCGCAAGCCAGTGTAAAATCGGCCGTTATGTAGAACGGGATATCCACACCCCGGAGGAAAAATATGAAGTTTTTGGTCACTGGTGCCGCAGGTTTTATCGGCTTTCATATCGCGCAGCGCCTGCTGAATGAAGGGCATGACGTTGTCGGGATCGACAACATGAACGACTACTATGACGTCAGCCTGAAGCAGGCCCGTCTGGATCGCCTGTCCTCTCCGGCATTCCATTTCCAGCAGCTGGATCTTGCCGACCGTGAGGGTATGGCGACGCTGTTCGCCGCAGAACAGTTTGACCGCGTGATCCACCTGGCGGCCCAGGCCGGCGTGCGCTATTCGCTGGAAAACCCGTATGCCTACGCCGACGCAAACCTGATGGGGTACCTGAATATTCTGGAAGGCTGCCGTCATACCAAAGTGAAACACCTGGTATACGCCTCCTCCAGCTCGGTTTATGGCCTTAATCGCAAAATGCCGTTCTCCACGGAGGATTCCGTCGATCATCCAGTCTCCCTGTACGCCGCCACCAAGAAAGCCAATGAGCTGATGGCGCATACCTATTCCCATCTGTATAACATCCCAACCACCGGTCTGCGCTTCTTTACGGTCTATGGTCCGTGGGGCCGCCCGGATATGGCGCTGTTCAAGTTCACGAAAGCGATGCTGGCAGGGAAAAGTATCGACGTTTACAACTACGGCAAGATGAAGCGCGATTTCACCTATATCGACGATATCGTCGAGGCGGTGGTGCGCGTTCAGGATGTGATCCCGCAGGCCAATGCCGACTGGACCGTTGAGAGCGGTTCCCCGGCCACCAGCTCCGCGCCGTACCGGGTCTATAACATTGGCAACAGCTCGCCGGTGGAACTGATGGATTATATCACCGCCCTGGAAGAAGCCCTGGGGATGGAAGCGAAGAAGAATATGATGCCGATTCAGCCGGGCGATGTGCTGGACACCAGTGCAGACACCCAGCCGCTATATGACCTGGTGGGCTTTAAGCCACAGACATCAGTGAAAGAAGGCGTGAAGAACTTCGTGGAGTGGTATAAGGATTACTATCAGATCTAACCTGTCTCTGCCCTGCCGCAATCCGCTGATTGCGGCAACGGATAAGCATCCCGTATTGTCTTCCTTTATCATTCATTTCTTTACCCGAGCCTGGCACAGGCTATACTTTTTTGTGCTAAAGAATAATTTTTACTGGTTTTAACGACAGTGCTGAAACCAGTTTCATCTGCCCGCCAGCGAAAAAGCCAACAACTTTAAGCCTGGTCCCCTGCTGTCACTCTTTTCAATACTATTTTTAATGGCTCCTTCAGCATTTTCTCCTGATAAATAAAAGACATTACTTTCTGTAGGAATTTTCTTAAGAACAGGATATGTTAGAGATCGCAATTCAGCGCTTCCTGGCTGACGTGTTGCTTAACATGCTAATGATTCAACCAACAAAAAGCTGTGGTAGATATTATGGAAAACCTATTTTTCTTAGTGGTCGCTGCCATACTACTTGCTGTGTCTGTTTTCTTTTTAATTTCATATCTGAAAGACAGAAAGAAAACAAAACTGACGTTTAATAAACGCAAGTGGTAAGACTCGCTCCATATTGCATTTAGATTAAGATAATATTAAGAGATAAAAAAATGATATGACAGAATGACCGTTCATTCTGCGTTTTGGCGTGGCCTTAAGGCAAGAAAAAATAACGTTACTCGCGCCCTGTTCCTCATATTTCCTCAGGGCATAAATAACAAAAGCCTGCGTTGCAGGCTTCGTTTTACCTCCCGGCGCTTATCTCCGGCATCTACATCACAGTGACGGTAGCTCTTCACAAGGTAAGTTTAACTTATCGGACCTGTTTTCAACCCGCAACGGGTTTTGAGCAGGATCGTAATGTCCATCACAATTTATTGAGGTTAATCTGAATGTGCGAGAAATACGCGCAGTGAGGGATATAGCGGGGAGATAAAGAAGCATACTGGCGGCGGGGAGCCGCCAGTGTCAGACAGGCAGAATTAATCGTTGCCAAACAGATCGCGGGTATAAACCTTGTCCGCGACATCCGCCAGCTCTTCCGCCATACGGTTAGAAATGATCACATCCGCCTCTTGTTTGAAGGCATCCAGGTCGCGCACGACGCGTGAGTTAAAGAACTCATCTTCCTGCATCACCGGTTCATAGATAATAACCGGAATACCTTTTGCCTTGATGCGCTTCATAATGCCCTGAATAGAAGAGGCACGGAAGTTGTCTGACCCGCTCTTCATGATCAGGCGATACACACCCACCACTTTTGGCTTACGGGCGAGAATAGAATCCGCAATAAAGTCTTTACGGGTACGGTTGGCATCGACGATAGCCGCGATAATGTTGTTCGGGACCGATTCGTAGTTCGCCAGCAGCTGCTTGGTGTCTTTCGGCAGACAGTAGCCGCCGTAGCCAAAGGACGGGTTGTTATAGTGGTTGCCGATACGCGGATCCAGGCATACCCCTTCGATAATCTGCTTGCTGTTCAGCCCCTGGCTTTCAGCATAGCTGTCGAGTTCGTTGAAATAGGCAACGCGCAGCGCCAGATAGGTGTTAGCGAACAGTTTGATCGCTTCCGCTTCGGTGGAGTCGGTAAACAGGGTCGGGATATCCTGCTTGATCGCGCCTTCTTTCAGCAGATCTGCGAAACGTTCGGCACGCGCAGAGCGCTCACCGATGACAATACGCGACGGGTGCAGGTTGTCGTACAGCGCACGGCCTTCACGCAGGAACTCAGGAGAGAAAATAACATTATCAATCCCTAAACGTTCTTTGATGTCGCGGGTGAAACCCACCGGGATGGTCGATTTAATGATCATCACCGCATTCGGGTTGATCTCGGTGACATCGCGAATAACCGCTTCAACCGTTGAGGTATTAAAGTAGTTGGTTTTCGGATCGTAGTCAGTCGGCGTCGCAATGATCACGTAGTCGGCATTACGGTACGCGTCGTGCTTGTCCGTGGTGGCGCGGAAATTTAACGGTTTTTCTGCCAGATATTCCTGAATCTCTTTATCGACAATCGGAGAGATCTTCTGGTTAAGCATATCCACTTTGGCCTGTACGATATCCAGGGCCACCACTTCGTGGTTTTGCGCAATCAGGATACCGTTCGATAAACCAACATAACCTGTACCGGAAATAGTAATTTTCATTCGATTACACTTTAATCAGTTAACTGGGTAATGGCGGATAGCCACGAAATTAAATAATGCTGTGGGCGGTTTTACGCTTTGACCAGTGGGATGTCAAGAATAAGCCATAAGGTCAATAATACGATTAAAATCTGACCCTATGGCTTCCATTATGGATAATGCATTACTTGAGAAGAGCTAAAATCTCTTCGGTTTTTGCATTCATCAACGCCGTATCCGCTCTGGACTCCACGTTCAGGCGCACCACCGGCTCCGTGTTGGATGTGCGCAGGTTAAAGCGCCACTCAGGGTATTCAATACTGATACCGTCCGTTGTGTCGATGTGTGCGGCCGCCGGCTCATACTGCGCCCGGATACGGGCGATCGCCTCCGCCGCATTTCCCAGCTTGCGGTTGATCTCCCCCGACGCCGGGAACGCCGCCTGGCGGTCCGCCACCAGCGATTTCAGCGAGCTGTCCTTCAGGCACAGCAGCTCCGCCACCAGCAGCCACGGGATCATCCCGCTGTCGCAGTAGGCGAAGTCGCGGAAGTAGTGGTGCGCGCTCATCTCCCCGCCGTAGATAGCGTCTTCCTGGCGCATCCGCTCCTTGATGAACGCATGCCCGGTCTTCGACATCACCGGCTGCCCGCCGCTGCGGGTCACGATGTCCACCGTGTTCCACGTCAGGCGCGGGTCGTGAATGATTTTCG
>NZ_JAKUZS010000026.1:0-6883 GCF_030128585.1 Klebsiella sp. K5-204 | reverse complement strand
CTTTGTTGTAGGTGGACCAGTTGGTGATTCTGAACTTTTGCTTTGCCACGGAATGGTCTGTGTTGTCGGGAGGATGCGTGATCTGATCCTTCAACTCAGCAAAAGTTCGATTTATTCAACAAAGCCGATTTATTCAACAAAGCCGACGCAGGTAAAAGATGTATCCAGCGTGTATATTCCATCAATGGCTTAATGACCAGATTAGTGAAGGTATAGGCCTCCTCACTCAGGTCTGAATTTGGCAAACCGATATACATATTAATTTCCTGTAACCGGTTAGCATGTACAGATAGAATCTCACGCTCTGAAAAGAGTGTTATACCCGCAGGCTTACTTGGACAATCAAGATAGCTTTGCACATCCTTGTTAAGCGTGTGCGGGATATCGTACTCATCATCTGTATAAAAAACAATATCGTGGTCAGGCCCTCCGAAGAGGGCGACCCTAATTTTTAAAAAAATCCTGGATATAATACTCATATCAACCTGTGAGTTATTGTACCGAAACAGGAGTAGCAGAAGGCTGTGTTTTGTCAGATGGTTTACCGGTGCCAGCTGCTGCTTCTGGTTTTAATGTCGGCTCACTGCCAGCATCAGCAGAACTGTCACTGTGACCGGACTGAACAGGGGCTTTAGTTTCGAGACTGGCAATATAAAGTTCCACCGATTTAAACCGCTTAATGTTCTGAATGAATGGCAATGCGTCGTATTTTCCATTCACGCGGTTTTCAGCGTTCAGTATTTTAGTTATGTTGTCCATCGCAACCCGCAGTGAGCTCAGGAGTTGCAGGATAATTCGGTCATGAACCTGTTGTGATATCTGACCGTATAACCACAACTGATGTGCCTGACGAGTCAGGACGTTGATGGTCTGGATAATATCCAGCAATTTATAGGTCATTGGGTGGTTCCAGCGAATTTCAAATTCACCATAGTCGAACCCTTCGAATGAAGAATCATCCAGAGGCAGTCGGGCGACATTTTTGTCAATCTGCTCTTTGAAGGTATTTACATTACCCGACAGTTCTTCGTAAACACCGGAGAGCCATTTCTGAACTTTAGTGCTTGTCGCCTGGTCACCTTCTACCAGGCGGAAAATATTATAAATGGCATTGGAGATGGCGTTAAACTGGCGCAGGCAGGCTCTGTTTTTTTCATGAAAGTGCGTATAGAACTCACTTGAAAGTGGCTTTAGTTTTGAAATGACCATCCCTAACGGTCGGTTATTGCCAGTGTTTTGTTGATTGCGCGGTTCAGTTTTTGGGGATGCGTTGTCAGCCATTATATTAACCTCTTCAGTTTTTCCAGTCTTTTGATGTCGGCCAGTTTTCGTTGATGGAATTCCGCGAGGAGATCACGGATTGGTTTAATTTTGTTTTCTGTTTCCTGGATCATCTCCAGTTCCCAGTCCAGAGCATTTTTAAAACAACTAACGCTGTATCCTCCGAGTTTAGGTTTAACAACCACGCCATGATGTTCAATTTTGTTTTTGAACCTAGGCGAAAAATCTTTCCATACAATTGTCAGTTTTTGCGACGATCCAACCTTTCTCAGCACAGGAGCAAAACGACCAGGTATAAACCTTCCCCCGTTTGCATACGTGGTCTGGGATATCAGTTGGTTTCGTGCCTTCCAGGCCTCCCAGTATTCATCCAGAATTTTAGAAGCCTCCGATTTCAGTAACTCGATATAGCGAACCGAGTTCTCGATAACGATTTCCTGATGTGCCGTAATTATCGGGTTCATATCAACTCCTCCAGCAACACAGACTACAGGAATCCAAACAGATTTTTCTGAACTAACAAGGGCGTTTGCATTTTTTTTTAAAATTTTTTTGTGCTCATGCCGTCGGCTAAAAAAAGTAACTTTTTTGTGAGCACGTCCAACAACCTCTGCCTGTGGCCCGCACGGTGTGCGATCCATCCCCGGAAAACCACTTCACGCAAACTTGGAGATGGAAAAAGTAACTTTTTTGCTAACCAGTAATAGGTACCCTTATACATAAGTAACTATTTGCAAAAAAAGTACTAATGAAAGTGTAGGATTCCAGTCCTGCCATTAGTACCTTTCACAGGAAAAAGTACTAATGAAAATCTATCCTCATTAGTACTTTTTTGATGAAAAGGTACTAATGAAACCGAGCGAAACTGTGCAGCTTCTATAAAAAGTGCCTAATGTTATAAGTACCAGTACAAGGTAAAAGGACAGTGATTTTTTATAATTTAGTATCTAATAATATTAGTACTTGTTTTTTTTGGGTAGTATCTCTAAGATGGCTTTGATATAATAACAGCCCTTAAGTAACCGTATGTAGCGCGATTTAAAAGTACTCTGGAGAGCGTATGGACGTACAACCCAACGTACAGACTGACACGGTCATTAAGGCGTTTCTCCGCTCGGAGTTGCAGTTGATACGTAGTCAGAAAAAACTACTCAGTGTGTTGCCTCGTGATCTCGCGTCGGACTACCGCTATATACCGGAGAACCTGCTGGAGCGTTTTTTCCATCCCGCCACTGATGCGCGTCTAAATAGAATTGCCCTGTCAGAAGCCAGACCAGGTAGCCTGCTAGTTCCCCGTGTCAACGGGAAGCCTGTTTTATGGGGTGAGTTAATAAAATTAATCCTGGATGACTCTCAGTTACTGAAGTTTGAAACGTACGGCAGACCTTTTGACAGTACCGAGATGAAACCAAATGAGCCATGCGAATTATTGAGCGGGAAGCAGTATGTTTATAAACCCGTCGACCTTGAGTTATTCAGGAAAAACATCGTCTCTATACAGATGAATTTCCTGGTCAATCTATGGAATCTGGCCAGATTTAAACCGGCTTATGTCAGGGCTTATTTGGCTCTGTCTAATGACGCTTTTCAGATGCTCCTCGATACAGAGATATCCGCCTTTGTTGAGGTGACAAATGTGGTTCTCTTTCCCCGGTTTATAACCTATGATGCCGGACGACGTGATCACAAAGTATAAGCATGGGGTTACGAGATTATGGCTGATGTTCTGGAAGGTTTCATCCCAAAGGAAAATATGTAAAACTTACGAGTTGAATTTGCTCTTAAAGATTCATATGAGAAGCTAAAGTTATTTTAGCGGTTTCTGGATGCTATAAAAGTTAACTAGCTTCACTCATTGATATGGTAACCTGATTACGGTTCATTCATGTTGGTGAATAACAGGAACCGAGCGTGCTTCGCTGAAAAGTAACTTTTCTGAAAACATGAAGTGGTTTTTCCTGCCGGTCGAAAGAACCGGACCAGGTACACGTTAAGGAGAATGCGGATAATGGGCTTTAAAAAGAGCGAGGTAAGCCAGCTAAATAGCCTGGCAAGTGCCATAAAGTTAATAGAATTTGATGCCAATAAATATACCATAACACATTTGTATGGTCGTAAAGTTGCCGACAGCCTGGAGTACCCCAAAGGGATAAATACAAGAAAAGGGGTAGGTAAATGGCTCGGTGAAAAATCCGCCATGTTGCTGTCAAATGTCGTTGTAAACAATTCTATTCATATTTTCGGATATGACACTCAAAATCCTACAGAATCAACCAGAGAAATGGATTTTAATGCACTTGTTGATTTGTTAATTAACACGGGATATACGCCGGAATACTACCCGCTCAAGGTCAACAGGATTGTCGAAGTTCTCAACGGGATGTCGGAAGCTGACTATAAAGACTATTGCCTGGTATGTAAAAAGCCCTTCATACATGCGCCGGACAGGTATGATTCCTGCCCGACATGTAGCGCAAAAAAATGCAAAGTTGCTATTATGCGTGGCTTTGTTGAATAAATCAGATTTCGGGTAAGTCTCCCCAGATATCCTTCCACAAAACAGCTGGGCCGTTGGGTTCGGATTTATGAAGAGAAGGGCGATTTACCCAGGGAATTAAAACCAAGAGAACGCTATTCACGTACACAGAAAATTGCTGCTGTTGAGCATTATCTTACTCACGGTGGTTGCCTGTCGTACACTCGCCGAGCCATCGGCTACCCCAGTAACGAAATTCTAAAGCGCTGGATTGAAGAGTTTTATCCAAATGCGCGTCCCCTGGTCATTCGCTCAGGCACAAGCAAATGCTTCAGCCCGGAATAGAGGTCTCAGGCCGTCCGGGAGCTCTGTAACCGACGTGAAACCGCGCGTAAAGTTGCACAAAGCATAGGCGTCAGCGTCCCGGTCCTGTACAAATGGAAGAAAGACCTTATCAGTGACGAGACTTATCAATCCATGCGCAAACGAAAGGCAGCCCCTCAGGATAAAAATCAGGATGCTTTACTCGGTAAAATCCGGTGTCTCAGGAAGCAGGTTCATCAGCTGCAGCTCGAACGTGACATACTGACAAAGGCGAATGAACTGATAAAAAAAGATCTGGGCGTCACCTTTCTGAAACTGAAAAACAGGGAGAAAACCCTGATAGTTGATGCCCTTAAGAAAAAGTACCCCGTTGCTGAGTTGCTAAGCGTTCTGCAACTTGCCCGCAGCTGTTATTTTTACCACAAAGCCAGCAAACGTCTGTACGATAAGTATGCGGAAATACGCGTGATCATGGCCGATATCTTTGAGGAGAATTACCGCTGTTACGGCTACCGGCGCCTTCACGCGATGCTTCGCAGTAACAACAGAGTTATTTCTGAAAAGGTTGTCCGCAGACTGATGGCAGAAGAGCAGCTCGTTGTTAAGCGCACCAGGCGACGACGATATAACTCTTACTGTGGCGAAATCGGTCCGGCACCGGAAAATTTACTCGCCCGGGATTTTAGTTCCTGCAGGCCAAATGAGAAGTGGCTGACCGATATTACGGAGTTCCAGCTTCCGGCTGGAAAAGTCTATCTGTCGCCGGTTATCGACTGCTTTGATGGCCAGGTTGTAAGCTGGTCGATAGGAACACGCCCGGACGCGACGCAGGTGAATACGATGCTCGATGACGCACTCGATACGCTCAGCGAACATGATAAACCGGTGATACACAGCGATCGTGGTGGCCATTACCGGTGGCCGGGCTGGCTCGAGCGTATCAACACCTCCGGACTTATAAGGTCCATGTCGCGCAAAGGATGCTCGTCGGATAATGCTGCGTGTGAAGGCTTCTTCGGGCGTATCAAAAACGAAATGTTCTATGGCAGAGACTGGGCGGGTATCACGCTGGAAAAATTTATCTGCTTCCTGGACAGGTACATACGCTGGTATAATGAGAAACGTATCAAGCTATCATTAGGTGCAATGAGTCCTGTGAAGTACCGGCAGCATCTTGGGATCACAACATAACAGTCCAGGAAAACATCCGCAGCCCCAAAAGTGACATTACCAAATGGTTCTAACAAAATTGGTGCGTGTAATCATTGTTATGTTAAATAGCCTCCATGAGTATTTTACTTCATGGTTTTTTGGTGCAACCACTGAAATCAGCATGTTGAATCGCCACGGATAATCTAGACACTTCCGAGTCGTTGATAATACTGGTTTTCATATTCTGTCGGTGACATCTGATTGCTCGAACCATGCCGACGCTTACTGTTATAAAACATTTCGATGTAACCAAAGATATCGCTGCGGGCTTCTTCCCGCGTTCCGTAGATCTTTTTCTTTATCCGTTCGCGTTTCAGCAACTGTAGAAAGCTTTCTGCAACCGCATTATCGTGACAGTTACCGCGACGGCTCATGCTCCCCCTCCAGGCCTTGTGATTTCAGGAACGACTGCCACTCATGGCTTGTGTATTGACTGCCCTGGTCCGAGTGAACCAGCACCTGTTTTTGGGGATTACGCCGCCATACAGCCATCAGCAGTGCATTCAGGACAATGTCCTTTGTCATCCGGGATTGTATTGACCAGCCGATAATTTTGCGTGAGAATAGATCAACAACCACAGCAAGATACAGCCAGCCTTCGTGGGTCCTGAGTGACGCTCCTCCTCTGGAACGCATCATGGCCATCGTCCAGGTCATGGACTTATTTGACGAACCAATGAAAATCCTGATGCTTGCCCGTCACTTTGGCGGGGCTTATGTGGAAGAGCAAGAACGTGCCAATAAACTCCAGGCAACTCTGGACATGATGAGCGAGCCAAAATGCGTGCCGGCGCCAGAGCTCTCCGGAGACAATATGGGCATTGAAAGCAAAGAGCGGGAGATCGCCAGCCTTAAGTCTTCTTTAGGCATGTTAATTACCGCCTTTAAACTAATGGCAACCCATAACGGTTTCAAAATGCCAGAGCTAACCGGCGATGAACATCCCGCTGCTATTCGCCAGCTACTTGGTGCGATGGCGGATAATATGGATGAAGCGAAGAGCCGTATCGAAGATATGATGCGAGAACTTGCCCACTGCCACGATCTAAATGACCAGCCGCACAAGATGCAGCAAGTCAGCCACTGAACCTGAAATAGCAAGGGGGCGAGAGCCCCCTTCCCCTCCTCCGTAGCCCTCTGTATAGATCTTTTACGCCTTTTCTTGTTTGAGATAATAAAACAAATAAGAAAACAAATTGTTTATATTGTGAAATTATGAGTACAGCGCTTTCTGTCCTTGAGTCTTTTGCTTCGAACACCGGTATCGACCACAGCAAAGAGATGAACGTCATCCATGCAATCGTGGCCGAGTGCGAGAAAGGGATCGCGTTCATGCACCAGGTTCACGACTTCACTTATGGCGACGAACGTCACTGGAATAAGTGTTTAAGATTTGTACTACCTACATTGGAAGTGGAAATTATTTGGTAGGGATATAAGATCATATCCCTAAGCTCTTTTAAGGCTTTGTTGAATAAATCAGATTTCGGGTAAGTCTCCCCCGTAGCGGGTTGTGTTTTCAGGCAATACGCACGCTTTCAGGCATACCTGCTTTCGTCATTTTGTTCAGCGCTCGTACCAGGGCCATAG
>NZ_JAKUZS010000025.1:0-7390 GCF_030128585.1 Klebsiella sp. K5-204 | reverse complement strand
TATGGCCCTGGTACGAGCGCTGAACAAAATGACGAAAGCAGGTATGCCTGAAAGCGTGCGTATTGCCTGAAAACACAACCCGCTACGGGGGAGACTTACCCGAAATCTGATTTATTCAACAAAGCCCATTCCGTCCTGATAAGTTGGTCGGATAAGGCGCTCGCGCCGTATCCGACATTAATTTCTTAAGCGACTTCATTCACCTGGCGACGCAGCAGGGAAAGTGGGTCGGGGCCGCTAAGCGTGAACACGGAAATTAAGGTGAAGCCCAGCGCCACCAGACCCAGCACCAGGTAAGCGCCCTGGAAACCGATGCTTTCATACATATTGCCCGCCAGAATAGACATAAAAATCATCGCCAGTTGCTTAAAGAAGCAGAAACAGACCAGATAAATCGTCGCTGAAAAACGCACTTCAAACTGGCTGGTAATATATTTAAAGCTGCCCACCAGCAGGAACGGTACTTCAAACATATGCAGCGTTTTCAGAATAACCACTTCCAGTGCTGAGGTAGCGAACGATGAGCCAATAATACGTACTGACATAATAGTGCCAGCCAGCAGCAGGGCGTTTTTCCCACCGATGCGATTAATGATCAGTGGCGCAAAAAACATAATCGAGGCGTTAAGTAATTCGCCCATTGTCGTTACGTAGCCAAATACCCGCGTACCCTGTTCACCGGTAGCAAAGAACGAAGTAAAGAAATTAGCAAACTGTTGGTCAAAAACATCGTAGGTGCAGGAAACGCCAATAACATACAGTGACAAAAACCACAGTTTTGGCTGTCTGAACAGTTCCAGCGCCAGCTTAAGGCTAAATGCCGAATGGTTGGCACCTACCGCATTGGCAACCGTGGCAGAAGAGGGCGCATCCGTTTTGGCGAAAAAGAGTAAAACGGCGAGGATGAGTGCACAGCCAGAACCCAGCCAGAAAACAAACTGATTATTGATGGTGAACATGATGCCGACAATCGAGGCACACAGCGCCCAGCCAACACAGCCAAACATCCGCGCGCGACCAAATTCGAAATTACTGCGACGGCTGACTTTCTCGATAAATGCCTCTACTGCTGGCGCACCGGCGTTAAAACAAAAGCCTAGATAAATACCACCAACAATCGATCCTACTAAAATGTTGTATTGTAACAGTGGCCCGAAGATAAAAATAAAGAACGGCGCAAACATCACTAACATGCCGGTAATAATCCACAGCAGGTATTTGCGCAGCCCGAGTTTGTCAGAAAGCAGACCAAACAGCGGTTGGAATAATAGCGAGAACAGAGAAATAGCGGCAAAAATAATACCCGTATCACTTTTGCTGATATGGTTGATGTCATGTAGCCAAATCGGGAAAAACGGGAAGTAGGCTCCCATGATAAAAAAGTAAAAGAAAAAGAATAAACCGAACATCCAAAAGTTTGTGTTTTTTAAATAGTACATAATGGATTTCCTTACGCGAAATACGGGCAGACATGGCCTGCCCGGTTATTATTATTTTTGACACCAGAGCAACTGGTAATGGTAGCTACCGGCGCTAAGGTGGAATTCCGCCGACACTGACGGGCTCCAGGAGTCGTCGCCACCAATCCCCATATGGAAACCGTCGATATTCAGCCATGTGCCTTCTTCCGCGTGCAGCAGATGGCGATGGCTGGTTTCCATCAGTTGCTGTTGACTGTAGCGGCTGATGTTGAACTGGAAGTCGCCGCGCCACTGGTGTGGGCCATAATTCAATTCGCGCGTCCCGCAGCGCAGACCGTTTTCGCTCGGGAAGACGTACGGGGTATACATGTCTGACAATGGCAGATCCCAGCGGTCAAAACAGGCCGCAGTAAGGCGGTCGGGATAGTTTTCTTGCGGCCCTAATCCGAGCCAGTTTACCCGCTCTGCTACCTGCGCCAGCTGGCAGGTCAGGCCAATCCGCGCCGGATGTGGCGTATTGCTCGCCACTTCAACACCAACGGTAATCGCCATTTGACCACTTCCATCAATCCGGTAGGTTTTCCGGCTGATAAATAAGGTTTTCCCCTGATGCTGCCACGCGTGGACCGTGGTAATCAGCACCGCGTCGGCAAGCGTATCTGCCGTGCACTGCAACAACGCTGCTTCGGCCTGGTAATGGCCCGCCGCCTTCCAGCGTTCGACCCAGGCGTTAGGGTCAATGCGGGTCGCTTCACTTACGCCAATGTCGTTATCCAGCGGTGCGCGGGTGAACTGATCGCGCAGCGGCGTCAGCAGTTGTTTTTTATCGCCAATCCACATCTGTGAAAGAAAGCCTGACTGGCGGTTAAATTGCCAACGCTTATTATCCAGCTCGATGCAAAAATCCGTTTCGCTGGTGGTCAGTTGCGGGATGGCGTGGGGCGCGGAGGGGAGTGTCACGCTGAGGTTTTCCGCCAGACGCCACTGCTGCCAGGCGCTGATGTGTCCGGCTGCTGACCATGTGGTCGCGTGCGGTTGCACTACGTAAACCGTTAGCCAGAGTTGTCCGGCGCTCTCCGGCTGCGGTAGTCCAGGCAGTTCAATCAACTGTTTACCTTGTGGAGCGACATCCAGAGGCACTTCACCGCTTGTCAGCAGCTTGCCATCCAGCGCCACCATCCAGTGCAGGAGCTCGTTATCGCTATGACGGAACAGGTATTCGCTGGTCACTTCGATGGTTCGCCCGGATAAACTGAACTGGAAAAACTGCTGCTGGTGTTTTGCTTCCGTCAGCGCCGGATGCGGCGTGCGGTCGGCAAAGACCAGACCGTTCATGCAGAACTGGCGATCATTCGGCGTATCGCCAAAATCACCGCCGTAAGCCGACCACGGATTGCCATTTTCATCATATTTAATCAGCGACTGATCCACCCAGTCCCAGACGAAGCCGCCCTGTAAACGGGGGTACTGACGAAACGCCTGCCAGTATTTAGCGAAGCCGCCAAGACTGTTACCCATCGCGTGGGCGTATTCGCAAAGGATCAGCGGGCGCGTCTCTCCAGGCAACGAAAGCCATTTTTTGATGGACCATTTCGGCACAGCCGGGAAGGGCTGGTCTTCATCCACACGCGCGTACATCGGGCAAATAATATCGGTTGCGGAGGTGTCGGCTCCGCCGCCTTCATACTGTACCGGGCGGGAAGGATCGACAGATTTGATCCAGCGATAGAGTGCGTCGTGATTAGCGCCGTGGCCTGATTCATTCCCCAGCGACCAGATGATCACACTCGGGTGATTACGATCGCGCTGCACCATTCGCGTTACGCGTTCGCTCATCGCGGGTAGCCAGCGCGGATCATCGGTCAGACGATTCATTGGCACCATGCCGTGGGTTTCAATGTTGGCTTCATCCACCACATACAGGCCGTAGTGGTCGCACAGCGTGTACCACAGCGGATGGTTCGGATAATGCGAACAGCGCACGGCGTTAAAGTTGTTCTGCTTCATCAGCAGGATATCCTGCACCATCGTCTGCTCATCCATGACCTGACCATGCAGAGGATGATGCTCGTGACGGTTAACGCCGCGAATCAGCAACGGCTTGCCGTTCAGCAGCAGCAGACCATTTTCAATCCGCACCTCGCGGAAACCGACATCGCAGGCTTCTGCTTCAATCAGCGTGCCGTCGGCGGTGTGCAGTTCAACCACCGCACGATAGAGATTCGGGATTTCGGCGCTCCACAGTTTCGGGTTTTCGACGTTCAGACGTAGGGTGACGTGATCGGCATAACCACCACGCTCATCGATAATTTCACCGCCGAAAGGCGCGGTGCCGCTGGCGACCTGCGTTTCACCCTGCCACAAAGAAACCGTCACCCGCAGCTCATCGCGCAGCTCGCCGTACATCTGAACGTCTGCCTCCAGTACAGCGCGGCTGAAATCATCATTAAAGTGAGTGGCTACATGGAAATCGCTGATTTGCGTGCTCGGTTTATGCAGCAACGAGACGTCACGGAAAATGCCGCTCATCCGCCACATATCCTGATCTTCCAGATAACTGCCGTCACTCCAGCGCAGCACCATCACCGCGAGGCGGTTTTCTCCGGCGTGTAAAAATGCGCTCAGGTCAAATTCAGACGGCAAACGACTGTCCTGTCCGTAACCGACCCAGCGCCCGTTGCACCACAAATGAAACGCCGAGTTAACACCATCAAAAATAATTCGCGTCTGGCCTTCCTGTAGCCAGCTTTCATCAACATTAAATGTGAGCGAGTAACAACCCGTCGGATTCTCCGTGGGAACATACGGCGGATTGACCGCAATGGGATAGGTCACGTTGGTGTAGATAGGCGCATCGTAACCGTGCATCTGCCAGTTTGAGGGGACGATGACAGTATCGGCGTCAGGAAGATCGCGCTCCAGCCAGCTTTCTGGTACCGCTTCTGGTGCCGGAAACCAGGCAAAGCACCATTCACCATTCAGGCTGCGCGACTCTTGGGAAGGGCGATCGGTGCGAGCCTCTTCGCTATTACGCCAGCTGGCGAAAGGGGGATGTGCCGCAAGGCGATTAAGTTGGGTAACGCCAGGGTTTTCCCAGTCACGACGTTGTAATACGACGGCCAGTGAATCCGTAATCATTGTCATAGTTGTATCCTGCGTGAATTGTTATCCGCTCACATTTTCGCATAACATACGAGCCGGACACATAGAGTGTAAAGCCTGGGGTGCCTAATGAGTGAGCTGACTCACATTAATTGCGTTGCGCTCACTGCCCGCTTTCAAGTCGGGAAACTTGTCGTGCCAGCTGCATTAAGGAATCTGCCAACGTGCGGGGAGAGGTGGTTTGCGTATTGGGCGCCAGGGTGGTTTTTCTTTTCACCAGTGAGACGGGCAACAGCTGATTGCTCTTCACCGCCTGGCCCTGAGAGAGTTTCAGCAAGCGGTCCAAGCTGGTTTGCCCCAGCAGGCGAAAATCCTGTTTGATGGTGGTTAACGGCGGGATATAACACGAGCTGTCTTCGGTATCGTCGTATCCCACTACCGAGATATCCGCACCAACGCGCAACCCGGACTCGGTAATAGCGCGCATTGCGCCCAGCGCCATCTGATCGTTGGCAACCAGCATCGCAGTGGGAACGATGCCCTCATTCAGCATTTGCATGGTTTGTTGAAAACCGGACATGGCACTCCAGTCGCCTTCCCGTTCCGCTATCGGCTGAATTTGATTGCGAGTGAGATATTTATGCCAGCCCGCCAGACGCAGACGCGCCGAGACAGAACTTAATGGGCCCGCTAACAGCGCGATTTGCTGGTGACCCAATGCGACCAGATGCTCCACGCCCAGTCGCGTACCGTCTTCATGGGAGAAAATAATACTGTTGATGGGAGTCTGGTCAGAGACATCAAGAAATAACGCCGGAACATTAGCGCAGGCAGCTTCCACAGCAATGGCATCCTGGTCATCCAGCGGATAGTTAATGATCAGCCCACTGACGCGTTGCGCGAGAAGATTGTGCACCGCCGCTTTACAGGCTTCGACGCCGCTTCGTTCTACCATCGACACCACCACGCTGGCACCCAGTTGATCGGCGCGAGATTTAATCGCCGCGACAATTTGCGACGGCGCGTGCAGGGCCAGACTGGAGGTGGCAACGCCAATCAGCAACGACTGTTTCCCCGCCAGTTGTTGTGCCACGCGGTTGGGAATGTAGTTCAGCTGCGCCATCGCCGCTTCCACCTTTTCCCGCGTTTTCGCAGAGACGTGGCTGGCCTGGTTCACCACGCGGGAAACGGTCTGATAAGAGACACCGGCATACTCTGCGACATCGTATAGCGTTACTGGTTTCACATTTACCACCCTGAATTGACTCTCTTCGGGTGCTATCATGCCATACCACGAAATGTTTTGCGCCATTCGGAGGGGGCACGCCGAAGTGAGATTCAAAATGCCGACGTCAGTTCACAGGTGGGTAATGATACCAACGTGTTGATTTCGTATTTTCACTGACACCAGGATCATCCTGATGTTACAAGGATTGAATGACTACAGATTAAAATAGTCATCAACAGGTTGACAGCATTACCCAGCGCCCGCTTTCCGCGTATTTTTCGATTTGCACTGCCGGGGGCACTGGCGGGTATCGCGTTCCGCACACTTTTACATTTATTTATCTGGTGACTGACCTTTTTAAGGAGACAGAATGAAAGCCGTTGGTTTCTGGCAACCCGGGAAAGTACATCCGTTATTGAAGATTTGTCGCTTCCCCACCCATCCATGCCCAAGGGGCGTGATCTTTTGATCAGAGTCAGGGCGGTCGCGGTTAACCCACGGGACCTGAAAAGCCGGCGAAACATCAGTCCCTCTGCAGGCAATCCGGTAGTTATGGGATACGACGCTTCCGGTGTTGTTGAAGCAACCGGACCAGATGTGACGCTGTTCAGGCCAGGTGACCACGTTTTCTATGCCGGTGTGCTCGATCGCCAGGGAGCCAACGCAGAGTTTCAGCTGGTTGACGAACGCATTACGGGGATAAAGCCGGCAGCACTAAGTTTTGAAGCTGCAGCGTCGGTTCCTCTGACCGGTCTGACAGCCTGGGAAATGTTATTTGATCGTCTGCAGTTGTCAGTGAACGGAGATGCTGATCAGACCCTGTTGATGCTTGGCGGTGCGGGCGGAGTCCCTTGTATGGCTATACAGCTTGCCCGCACTCTGAGTCGGGTGAACATCATCGGGACTGCCTCCCGGCAGGAGAGTGTCAGAGCGGTTCGCGGGTTTGGTGCGCATTATGTCCTGGATCATTCATGTGCGCTTGCGCCACAGGTTGCCAGCCTTGCTGGACTCCCTCCCATTACCCGGATTTTCTCAACGTACACCACGCCATCTGCCTGGGAAAATATGGCCGAAATTATTGCCCCACAAGGCCGTATCGGACTCATCGACGACCCTGAACCACTGGATCTGCGTTTGATCAAATTTAAGAGCGTTTCTGTTCACTGGGAGGCAATGTTTACCCGCCCCATGCATGCTACTGCGGACATGTCTAAACAGCATGATATTCTTAACAAACTCTCATGCATGCTGGATTCCGGTAAGCTCAAACCTCCGTTGCTGGCAGAGTATGGCAGGCTGAATGCTAAAGCACTTCGCCGGGCTCATGAGGACATGGAAAATAAAAATGTGAACGGGAAAATTGTTTTTTCAGGGTTCTGATGAACAGGCCTGTCAGAGTAAAAAAAGATTCGGGTTCAGCACAATGCTGAATTCTGTCTGGCTATAGAGTAAGAATCGTACCGGAATTGAGCATTTACCCTCAGTACCTGCGGATGAAAAAGCAGTCTGCCCGGCACTGTTGCAAATAGTCGGTGGTGATAAACTTATCATCCCCTTTTGCTGATGGAGCTGCACATGAACCCATTCAAAGGCCGGCATTTTCAGCGTGACATCATTCTGTGGGCCGTACGCTGGTACT
>NZ_JAKUZS010000024.1:0-8424 GCF_030128585.1 Klebsiella sp. K5-204 | reverse complement strand
ACTGACATTAACCGACTTTGCCCGCTTACTGACACTGGTGTAATCCGGGCAGCGCAACGGAACGTTCATCAGGGCAAAAATGGAATCAATAAAACCCTGCGCAGCCCGCAGGGTCAGCCGGAATACGCGTTTAATCACCAGAACGGTGGTGATGGCGAGATCAGAATAGCGCTGGGGCCTTCCTCGTGATGAAGGCGTTGCCGACTCATACCAGGCCTGAATCGCCTCATCATCCAGCCAGAAAGTGAGGGAGCCACGGTTGATGAGAGCTTTGTTGTAGGTGGACCAGTTGGTGATTCTGAACTTTTGCTTTGCCACGGAATGGTCTGTGTTGTCGGGAGGATGCGTGATCTGATCCTTCAACTCAGCAAAAGTTCGATTTATTCAACAAAGCCGTGACACCGGACAGGAGCGCCAGGCATCATGACAACGCCCTCTCCTCCTTTGCTTCACTTCCTGTCAGGTTTAAGACGACTATCAAACCGGAACGGTATCTGTTGAGCCTTCTGCACGATCCCGTAAAACTCAGGGTGCTCAGGATTTAACAGATAATTGAACTCTACCGGCGATAAGGCTGAGGGAACACGCAGTGCAACCGAGCTCCTGGTAAATGACCAGGCATCTCCGTAATCAGCCAGTTCCTGAGGCGCATCCTCATCAGCCCAGTTGTCCGGTAATTCATCCATGTTTGCGCTTTGGATCAGTTCATCAGGCACATCGATACTCAGTAGCGTGAAAGAGTCCATTATCTGTGCCGCATGCAGGTGTACCAGCGTCTCCAGCATCGTTAGTGATGCTGTTTCGGAGACATATACCATTGACACCCCCACGCTATTCCAGCGCCCACCAGCCTCTTTCGCACCATATCCGGTCCAGGCCGTAGAAAGATACTTTGTTTTCGTCAGCCTGTAGAGGATCACGAGTACACCCCATGCTCCAGACGCGTAATCAGCTTAATGACCTCATAGGCTCCAGTTTCGGATGCCATCAGGTCTGCTGGCACTTTCCAGCTCAATGCCCGGTTAGGTTCGTTCAACCACTTCTGTGCGGCTTCCCTGTCGCCTTCAAACAAATCTACCGCCCGATCAATAACGCGGATAATCCGTACCAGACGTTCACTTTGTTCCGGGTTAAAACGTGCCTTCACACTGCGGCTAAATGTGGTTGACGGGATACCGGACATTTTTCTCAGGTCATTCTGGGTTATTCTGGCCCAGTCAGTGATCCGGTTCACCACCTTCCCGTCCAGGCCTTCATTGATTTGGCCCAGGAGCGCTACACCATCAGCATTATTTAACCCGGCAACCTGCCAGAGGCGCTGTGGTCTGGCTGGACTTGAGGACAAACTAAAAGTTTTCATAGCAAACCTCCATTTGGTCATTACATTATACCCAAATGGTAACACCAGAGCAAATATCAACCACCAGCAGACGGAAGGCATTTTTCCTGATTGCGATACCTCAGAGTGTAGCGATCGGTATCGAGTCCCACCTCGTAGTATAGGCTGGAGAGAGCATATCTCTCTTCATTGACCACGCCGGTGCGATGCCCCGACCGGCAAACCATACTTTACCTTTGCCTGAGTTGTTTATCGTATCCAGTACGTTCATGAGCGCGTCACTGTTTGCATACGACCTACCTTCATCAAATAACGATAGCTGGGTAACTCCGCAGGGACGGAAATCGTTGAGCATGACACCCGCCTTTGCATAGTTATGTCCTTCTTTCCAGATTTTATCCAGAGCCCGGCCCGCCGCCGCGATAATGTCCCGCGTATCACGTGATGGAATGCAGAGCTATTCGCTGGAGACTTTGCTGTAATAGGGTTCATGTTTTGAAAAAGGCGAGGTTTTTATGAAAACTGATACCTGACCGCAGTACTGACGTTCCTGGCGCAATTTTTCCGCAGCACGTTCAGCATACTGGCAAATTGCCTGCCGCATGGATTCATGCGTTGTTATACGCTGCCCAAAGCTCCTGCTGCATATGATCTGTTGTTTTGGTGGCGGGGCATCCTCCAGGTCGATACAACTTTCCCCCCGTAGTTCCCTCACTGTTCGTTCAAGAACTACGGTGAAGTTTCGTCTTATGAATGCAGGGTTAGTACGAGCCAGCTCCAGCGCAGTGGTTATGCCCATTGCATGAAGCTTACTTGTGGTTCGTCCACCAACCCCCCACACCTCCTCTACCGGCATCAGAGAAAGCATCTTATCTATCCGATTACGCTGGCCTGCAGTCAGTGCGAGTACCCCTCCGAACTGGGGCCAGGTCTTACTGGAATACTGGCAGGCTTTAGTAAGGGTTTTTGTAGGGGCCAGGCCTACCCCTATCGTCAGTCCAGTGCAGCGGAAAACATGATCCCTTAGCTGATGTCCGTATTCCTCAAACGTCATGCAGTTATCAATCCCACCAGCCCAAATAAAAGACTCATCGATGGAATACTCTTCGACACGGGATGATAATTCCTCCAGGCAGAAATGTACTCTGGCGCTCATGCTGGCATACAGCTCGTAGTTACTGGAGAAGGCAATCACGGGCTCCGGGAAGCGCTGCTCACGCAACTTAAACCAGGGTAAACCCATAGGAATGCCGAATTTTTTGGCCAGTTTATTATGTAGAATTGCAAGTAACGTTGTAGCGCTGATGAGGAAAATTTTATCTGACTACAATATTGATATCGTTTTCCGCAACAATCAGCATCACGGCAGGTAAACCCTCCACACGCATTTTCTGATGTAATTTTTTGATTAAATTATCATCTTCATTACTGGCTTTTGCTGAAAAACCTTGAGGATGGGAGTGCCATTCGCCAACATAATCGACAACACGAGCGGTCAACTGGTGAACCCGTTCTAATGCTTCTTGTTGTCCCGCTTCTCCCCGGACAAAGGAGGCTGGAGAGGATTTACTGTCGATAGGTTCAGGGAACACGTCAACCAGAATAATCGTTTTGTTCTTAAAATCTGTTATGCCAACAATTGCACCTCCTGTTTCATTAGGCAGTGCCTGTAAACGAGTGTGCTGCAATTTTTGCGCTAAGCCCTGGTCATATTTAACAACCCATTCGCCAGAAATTATAGATACCACGGAATGGAGTTCAATTTCATGTGCATCCATCGCGCCTGAAATTTCATCAGATACCCAGATACACAATCGAGCATCTCCTTTGAGTGCAGTCTGGCGAAGTTGGCGTGAGAGGATACCGGCATGAACATGAATACATTCACTGGACATACGTACAGAAATATCCCGACATCCACCACCGACCCAACGATCGCCATAATTGTGCTGTAGGTGAGTACTTCCCCACTCACTGCTCAAAATTGCCCGATAGTATTGCCCCTCAATTGCATCAATTCGGCATTGTCTGTCTATATCCTCCATTAACATCACGCTAGACTGACCTGATGGAGTCAGAAACAGACTAACTATTCTGGGTATATCATCTTTTAACGCTAGAGTCCTCGGCACCTCAAAGGTGGTGCTGACATCCACAACTAAGTCAGCCTCATTCACTGCCTTGGCAATATCATCATCGTCATCAAGAATACTTTTATGGATCGCCTGAGGGAGGGGCTCATGCGGATAAATAGATTCGGCAATATGCTGAATAATATGGGGTTTTGAGACTCCAATATGACAATCAAACCCAATATGGCGAGACAAATTATGTGGAAGAAGCCGATCTGGATCAATAAAAGTCCATGTCCCCCAACCCATTCGAATCCAAATATCAGCCAATGTACTACCAAGAGCGCCAACTCCAGCTAAAATACCTCGAAAAGCTGCACTCTCTGAATCAACGGCAGATATGTCTCTCGCATGTGTGGCCTTCATAGCCGAACGTATTTCAACTGGTAAAAGCGGTAATTGTCGCCACTTGGTACTAATTGGTCCGCCAAGAAGCCGTACGCGATGCTGTACTCCTCGCTCATTTTTTGGCGCCAGCATATCTAGTGCAGTGGCAAGTTCACCGAATGAACTTTGCACAACATAGCCCATTACATCCGTACGTTCTGTTTCTCCGTTTCTTAGACGGGGGACCCAAAGCAGGATAAGTAAGCCTTCTCCTTTACCAGACGTTGGGCGGATACCATCACTTGGTATTGCTTCATAAACAGCGTCAGTTAGTGGTTTTAGGAGCTCACTTCCCCATTCATTAAGTTGTTCTTCTAATTTTCCCAGATTATCCGGATATGTAGCCACCGTAGAAACATCGACAGGAGGAACCGCAATAATTAATAAGCGAAATGGCTTAACGCTTGAGGTATCTTGTTCTGGTACAGCCCTTAAAATAATCGGTCGCCCCTTACTGACCATCTGGAGACTGAGCTTATTGTCAGTCGCGTGATGATAATCGGGGTAATTGGCTGGCAAAATGAGCTGATAGGGACTCAAATAAAAAAGTTGCTCAAGTGGCTGATCTTCTCGATGTAGATGCAGTTCGGCCGATTCTCTAAGCCACCAAAAAATGCGCTCAAGGAATCTCTCGGGTGTCCAGCTGCGCTCAACTGCGCTCCAGGAGACCTCATATAGGCAAAGAATTCGTGGTGAGCCAGGTTCTCCAGCATGCTGGTGAGAAAGAACAGGGAAATCTTTCCGCAATGCATGAACCAAAATAGGTATGCTTGATTTGGGATTGACCTCAATAGCCAATCGTTCTTTACGACGAATACGGGCTTGATTACCAGAAGCCACAGTCCCATCAGCAGCATCAATGATTAGATATTCCGAGCGGTTATCATTTATTTCAGAAAATCGTAATTCTCTGACTGTGACGTAAGGATGATTCTCGCATGCTTTAAGCAGCGAAATCGTTTGTGGATAAAGGCTATCGCGCCCCGATGAATCGAGGCGCTCACCCAATTCGAAATATTCGATCATTGGTTTGATACACCTGCCCTGGGGGCGGCGGCCGTAGCAGCACTTGCCGCAGCTGAAACAGCACCAACAATAGCGGGTATTAACTTCCCGTCTCCAGCCACTTCAAATTCAAGGAACGCTGTATCTTTAAGATCCCCCGTACAGCTAAACCAACCATCAACACTGTCCAGAATATCCTCATACTCACGCTTAGCCCGGATGCACGGTGGATCATAATCATCATCAAGTATCTGATTGCTACTCGATACAATTGTTGCCCCGGAACGAGCCTGACCTAAAGCATTACGGGCCGCATCACAAATTTCAGCATTCTCCCCCCATTGTGACCAGCTATCATAGGAAAGTGAATGCCATGAACAATGATGCGGTGTGAGGAGAAGATCATATTCTAGTGCCTCAGCATTGCTTTTGTAACGATCCCATAATCGCTCCCAGATGAGAACTTCTGCGTCTCCACCTAATAGAAAGTGCATAGGATTACGGGAATATGCAGAGGGCAGTATTTTCATGTTCATGATGATACTGGATTCGTTTTTAGAAAGAGCTTCTTCCAAATATTCATCATCTTCATGTGGTGCGGGCGCCAGAAGCTGTGCGGAGAACACATCTGAAATTTGCCCGTCAATCCTGGTGAATGTATCTCCAGCTTTGATAAGAATGGCACTCAGATCATCTGTTTTGCCATTAATATCTTCACCCATGATAAGGATTCGATTACCGCTAAATGCATAACCATGTTCCCGCCAGTATTTTACTCGGCGCCGTGCTTCTGTATTAAATGCCTGAGCATCTTCGCAAAGTGTGTGACTTTTGGAACGGCGCCGAAAAATCAATGGTGATGACCACAATTCTCGAATAATGATACGCTTTTCTGAACGTTTCACGTCGTCATCTGGGTAATCTTCAGGACGGCCCAGCCAGAAATGTTTACGCAGACCACCGCAATGATCCTGATCGGGATGGCTGAGCATAAAAACATCAATAAAGGGACGATCTTTTTCATCATACTTCAATCTGCTACGTAACGCCGAGGCAACATCAGGTGTGTCATCATTGGGGTTATCAGCGGCAGAGCGAATATGTACATCAGTCAGAATGGATGTGCCCCGGGTGTCGGCCAAACGTACCAGTGTCATATCACCGTTGCCGACTTGGAAAAAAGTAACTTTTGCTGCCATCGACATCTCCTTTAGGGATACGAAAGATTGAGGTTAAGAGCATCTACTGCTAAGATACATCTAGTAATTATTCTAGTCTAGTAATTATACGTATATTTTTTAGGCTTAAATTGTAAGTACAGGAAATTATTGATAAATGAGTGATAAAACGGTGAGAACTGGTCATTGGGGCCAAGAAAGACGACTTGAATTCATCGATTTTCGCCTACTGTGGGAAGGTCGGCTTAACCGTGCAGATCTCACGACATTTTTCAGAATTTCAGTTCCGCAAGCCTCATTAGACTTGGCAAAATATCAAGAAGTTGCGCCAAACAACATGGTGTATGATCGAACTCAGAAGGCTTACATTACGACTCCTGATTTCAAACCTGTTTTTGCAAGCTTTGACAGTAATCATTACCTGAATGAACTACTTGGGCGAGAAAATGAAATAGTGGATCCTGATGATAGTTTCATTGGGTGGGTACCCCCGGTAGCCAGCCTTCCTCTCCCTGCTAGGAAAGTACAACCTGAAATATTGATTGATTTAATTCGAGCCATGCAAAGAAAACAGGCTTTGGTTGTTGATTATCGCTCAATGACTAATGAACCAGCAATTCGTACGCTATACCCGACAGCATTTGCACATGATGGGCATCGGTGGCATGTTCGTGCTTATTGTTTTAAGTCTACAATGTTTAAAGATTTTGTTCTTGGTAGGTTTTTTAAAATCGTTGAATTTGTTTCCCCACCGACATCAATTCCACAAGATGTGGACTGGAATACATTTATTGACGTGGTAATAGGTCCAAACCCTAACTACGATACGAATAAACGACTATCTATTGAACATGATTATCAAATGGTAAAAGGAGAAGCGAAAATCCACATACGTAAAGCGCAATTATATTATCTTAATCGTCGATTAAATTTGGATGTGAATAGTGATGGTTCAATAGATGACAAACAGCAGATCATCATGCTCAGAATAGACGAGTCTAAAACCTATTAAGGGAAGATTTATATGAATGCGAATGATGTTAACAAACGGAATAAAGAATGGATGATTGTAATCATTATTATCTATCTTTTTATTTTGTTATGTATGGCAACATACGCTATTGGGGCTATGTCTCTAGGATGGTTACCAACACCTTACGCACCATTAAGGGTGCCACTGATGTGCGGAGCAATTGCCTATATAGGTGGTTGTTTATATTGTTTTCGTGCAATTTACCTCAATAAATGCATTAGAAAACAATGGGATCCAGATTGGCATGTATGGTATTTCATTCGACCACTGACCAGTACAATCGCAGGTGCTATCAGTTATTTATTCCTTAAGGCGGGGTTGTTAGTTTTGGAGTCTAGTTCCAATGTAGGAGCTAGTGAAATGGGTTTCTTTGCGCTGGCATTTATTGCTGGTTTTAACGTCGATAAATTTGTCGCAAAAATCGAGGAAGTTGCAAAGGCTGTCTGGGGTATTGAAAAAACTCGAAGCTCGACTAATAATGATGCGAAAAATTCGGAAAAAAAAGAATAGTCTGGATGGTTTAGTACATTCCAATACACCCCAGGGGTAATAAATTTCATTTATTACCCCTGGGGTGTTGAAATTAATGCTGAGCTATTTTATTACTTTCTCTTATTTCCCGGGGTTGCGACCCCAGTGAGTTTATTCAAAAGTTTGTCCACTGCCTGTATATCGTTTTCTACAGCGGCTTGTTCGTCATCAGTCAAAGGGATTTCCTGCATCAGCTTGAGTAGATTCTGGCGACCTCCCAAGTATTGTGCTTCAGATGAAGATTTTGGCATATAAAATGAGCATTTTGCACATGCCATCCGATGGGGGCATTGCTCAAAAAAGTCATAAGTACAGAAACCGTGTCCAAGATCATAATAACGCCATGGCTTCCCGGATTCTACCAGCCCTTCAGCTATCGCGTCTTGATCAATGAGAACTGAAACCATGCGGCGATTACGTTCAAAGTAACCTGCTTTATCCAGTGATCCAGCCAACCTCGTCGGTGTAATTTCGACATAATGTCGGGTGGATTCTGGTGAAGAATGCCCCAACCATTTCTGTAGCTCAAAAATATCAAGTGGTTCCCTGGCGTTGTAAAGCTGACTGGCTATAGTGGCTCTTGCCCGATGGCTGGTGATCTTACCTCTGGCATCCTGCTCAGGTATACCAGCCTTTCTGCATAACAAAGGGATTAGCGAATTATTAATATAACTACTGTGTACCCGTTTCCCCGGCTTTGTTGAATAAATCGAACTTTTGCTGAGTTGAAGGATCAGATCACGTATCTTCCCGACAACGCAGACCGTTCCGTGGCAAAGCAAAAGTTCAAAATCACCAACTGGCCCACCTACAATAAAG
>NZ_JAKUZS010000023.1:0-8912 GCF_030128585.1 Klebsiella sp. K5-204 | reverse complement strand
TGAATAGCTTCATCATCCAGCCAGAAAGTTATGGAGCCACGGTTGATGAGGGCTTTATTGTAGGTGGGCCAGTTGGTGATTTTGAACTTTTGCTTTGCCACGGAACGGTCTGCGTTGTCGGGAAGATGCGTGATCTGATCCTTCAACTCAGCAAAAGTTCGATTTATTCAACAAAGCCTGTATCTGGTTAAAGGCTTCGCGAATCGCCACACCGCGTTTTTTCAGCTCAATTTGCGCCAATGGCAGGCCATTGACCAGAATGGTGACGTCATAGCGGTTGGCGTGTGAGCCGGTCTGTTCAAACTGTTGAATGACCTGCACTTTGTTGCGCATGAGATTCTTTGATACATCAGTGATTAAGCCGATACGGTGACGTGGGTCGATACCTTCAGCGAGCCAAGCCCTGCATTCATCACGTTTATCTCGTGCCATTTTCAATGACATATCCGGATACTTGCCCAGAGTCAGCCATATTGGGGAAGTATCTCTACCGCCCAAACGGTAGAACATGACAAAGCTCACAGCCCCATTCTTGCTAACTCGCGCCGACATTCCGCGACCGTCTGAAATCAACCGCTGCTTAGTCTGCGATTTACCCTGTAGCGCTTTTAGTTGCCTATCACTCAGTTTATTTTCTGCAGCCATCTTCTCACTCTCTGCACACACAAAAGCAATACACACTGCAATACACAGTGGCCCGTAACGGAGAAAACGGATGCGATCATGCTCGAACATCAAAATCAAAAAAACCATAACTCTCATTAAGTTAACGAACAATCACGAACACTACCGTTCCTCTGAAACCTCTATGTTGTATGCTCATGATCCACGTCTGATGGCTTCTAAATTTGTATCTCCTTACCGCATGGCCGGAAATCAGGCAAAAATGATGCAGCTGATGCACAGGCTATCTGTGAAGCAGTTCGTCGCCCGCATATGCGGTTTATACCCGTTAAGGATGAGAGCCAGCAGGCGATGCAATGCCTACACCGCTCCCGTCAGGGATTTATAGAAGAGAAAACAGCAACGTATAATCGCCTGCGAGGATTGATATCTGAATTCGGCGTCATCGCGCCACAAAGTACAGATTCCCTGCGACACATGGTTTCTGCACAGAAAGATTCTTTACCACTTCAGGTTCAGCAATGTGTTGATGATTTGCTGGAGCACGTTGCTCGCATCGAAGCCAACATAGCTGAATATGATCGGATTTTGTCCCGCATGGCCAAAACAGATCATCGCAGTCAAAGGCTGATGGAATTGAAGGGCGTAGGCCCCACAACGGCCTGTGCGCTGGTCGCCAGTATCGGTAACGCACATGATTTTAAGAATGGACGCCAGCTGGCAGCCTGGCTGGGCCTTACGCCATCGCAGTACAGCAGCTGCGGAAAGTCGAATCTTGGCAGGATAACGAAAGCTGGCGATTCGTATCTGAGAACATTTCTGGTTCAGGGGGGCCGCTCGGTACTGATCGGGGCGGAGAAAAAGACTGATTCATTCAGTCGTTGGGTCTGTTCACTGATCGAGCGCAGAGGATACTGGCGTGCCGTTGTAGCGATCGCCGTCAAAAACGCAAGGCTGTGCTGGGCATCATTGCATTACGGTGATGATGTCAGGCTGTACTCAGCCAGCTAAAGCACGAAACAAAATAACCATCTGTTCTGCAATTCGTTGATGATAAAGGGTTAGACCCCGTGAGGCCTATCTGGCTATTGTACAGGATATACGTATCCGCTTAACGAACAAGAACCTCACGCGCGTCTTTCATCAGGGTCCGAATCGATAACGATTCATTATGACCGTTTATAGTACCGCAAACTCTCCCCTTTATTTTTAACTGTAGTGCAGACAGAAACCGTAAACACCGGCGTTGACATGCCGGGGAAGCCCTTATAGTACAATAATTTTCGATATCCAAACTTACCCCAATTATCCGGATTCCAGCGACTAGCCTAAAAATGAGTATTAATACTATCAATAACTTAAGTGATACCAACTGTCTGAAGATTCCAAGGGCCAGTCTATTCATGTACGAGAATCTGGTGAAGCCATAATTAACTCCGATTGACTTCTGAAGTATTACTCACGTCGCCGCCATGATTGTGCTGATGGTAATGTAACGTAAACATAACCCCACCAATTAACAGCGTAATAGCGGCACTTTCCTGGAGATCCGGAATGCGCTGTGAATAGATAAAACCATATAGCAGCGCGAAAAGGGTTTCAAAAACCACCATCTGCCCTGTCAGTGATACCGGAAGACGCCGGGAACAGAGATTCCACGCCAGATATCCCAGCCATGAGGAGACCACGGCTAACATCATGTTCGTTATCCAAAAGAGCGTTTGGGTGTGTTCCGGTAACGACAAGTCAACTGCAGAAAACCTGAATATACTGGCGATGAGCCATAGCAGTACCGAAATACATCCCGTACACAGGCCTATCAGGAGAGACCACTGGTTACTGGTGTAAGGGAGTTTTTTCAGACAGCGGGAGTTCTCGACAGCGTAACGGCTCCAGCACAGTAATGCAGCGAAGGCACAAAGGATCCCCAGCATCTGCCGTTTTCCTTCTGTAACTTGGTGCGATGATGTTTGTATCGCATGCAGATTAATCAGCACCACACCAGCAATGATAGCCGTCATCGGCAGCAATAATTGCCTGAAGGGCGGAGCATGCTGGTCCCTGCGACCAAGCACCGGAACCATCACCGGAATTAAACCTATCACTAACGATGTCGCGGCAATACCGACCTGCTGTACGGCCACCGCGACGAGCAGAAAATAGAAAACATTGCTCATCAGCGAAAGACGAATTAGCGTCAGCAGATCGCGATGATGCCATACACGGGCAATGTTGCGCCATTGAGGTATAAGTAATATTGCCGCCAGTATCCCATAGGTAGCAAAGCGACCGCAGGTTAACAGCAGTGGTGAGATCTCGGGTAGCAGTACCGGTGGCAGGAAGATGAATCCCCAGCATGCGCCAGCGAGTACGCCAAATGTAATCCCTTGCTTCATGCTGACTCCTTCAATGCCCTTTCAGGTAATCTAGCCCCCGACTGGCGCTCACTCCACGACGACAAAAAATACTGCAGCCGCGGGCTTTTCGGCTGATGGAACAGTTGCGCCGGTGCTCCCTGCTCTTCAATGCAGCCATCGGCAAGAAACAGCACCCGATCGGAGACTTTAGCGGCAAACCCCATCTCATGGGTCACAATCATCATGGTCATACCATCATCGGCAAGATTGCGGATGACCTTTAGCACCTCCCCGACCAGCTCCGGATCAAGCGCTGAAGTCGGTTCATCGAACAGCATAATGGCGGGTTTCATGGTCAATGCCCGGGCGATGGCAACGCGCTGCTGCTGACCACCGGATAACATCGCGGGCCAGCTATCGGCTTTGTCTGCCAGACCAACCCGTGCCAGTTGCGTTTTCGCTTCGGAGTAGGCTGCTTCACGGGAGACCTTTTTAACCCGCCGCAACGGCGTGGCTACGTTATCGAGTACCGTCATATGCGGCCACAGATTAAACTGCTGAAAGACCATACAGACGTCGCGTAAAGCCTGACGGTTTTCCTTGTCGCTTAAACGCCGGCGTTTTTCCCCGCCGAGAGGTTCATAGCCGACGTTCTCGCCATTCACCAGAATGCTGCCGGAGCTATAATCTTCCAAAAAGTTAATACAGCGTAACAGCGTGGATTTACCCGACCCTGAGCCACCAATCACGCAGATGACTTCTCCGGGAGAAATGCTGACATCGATGCCACGTAGAACATGGTTTTCGCCATAATGTTTATTGAGGTTGTTAATCTCAATAGCATAATCACGCATAGTATTAACCTCGGCTTAATTGAGAATAAGAATAATGGCGCTCTATTTTATTACCCAGACGGGAGATACCGATCGCGATCCCCCAATAGACAATGGCCATTAAGGCGTAGATTTCAACCATCGCATAGGTCTGGTTAGCAATGGTCATGGCGGTATTGGTGAGTTCACCGACCGTAATAATGGATAGCACCGACGACTCTTTTACCAAAATGACGCTCTGGCCAATCAATGGCTGGATAATGCGCGCGAGCATTTGCGGCCAGACAATGAAAGTAAATATTTGCCATGGACTTAACCCCAGGTCTGCCGCCGCTTCAACTTGCCCACCTGAGACAGCATTGCGACCCGCACGAAATATTTCCGCAAAATAAGCGGAACCATAACATCCCAGGCACAGTACCCCGACCTGTTGCGCCTCGAGATTAATACCTATATAGGGTCCACCATAAAAGACTAAAAAGAGCTGCACCAGTAACGGCGTGCCGCGAAACACATTAATCCATGCATGATATATCACATTAAATAAAGCCGGTTTTTGTCTTTCGAGAAGAAAAAAACATAGCCCGATCGCCAGCCCCAGCAGGATACCGCCGAGACTCATTTTTAGGGTCATTAAAATACCGGCGGCAATGGCATCTTTATAGGTAAAAAGTATTTCAACATTCATTGTGCTAATACCCTTTGAGCCGAAGATGAGCGGTTTTTCTCTAACCTGGTGCCAACAATACTCAGCCCCCACGAGGTCAGAAAATAAAGGAGACCGCATGCCGTATAAAACTCCAGCGGCCGATAGGTGGTTGAGGCCAGCGTTTGAGTCACTCTCATCAACTCATGGACCGCCACCACCGAGACCAATGCCGAGTTTTTGATAATATCGATGGTTTCATTAATCAAAGCCGGCATCATGGCGCGCAACACCTGCGGCATCTGAATATAAAACAGCGTTTGCGCCGCTGAAAAACCAAAATCTCGTGCCGCTTCCAGTTGGCCTTTGGGCAACATTTTAAAGCCAGCCCGAAGAATCTCTCCTTGAAAGGCTGCGGTATTTAATGAGAGAGCCACAACCGCCGCCAGCAATGGTGAAAGCGTGATCCCTACTGTTGGCAAAGCATAAAATATTAATATCAACTGGACCAGTAACGGCGTTCCACGATAAAAACTGACATAGGTTTTGCAAAAACAACGCACGAGACGCCGCGGAGAGTTTAACCCCAGGCAAATTAACCAACCGAGGATCAATCCTATGACAATCGCGCTCAGCGATACAGCCAGAGTACTGAGCACGCCAATTAATAGCTGAGGGAAATAGGGAAACACCACTGAAATATCAAACATATTGCCCTCCAGTATCCATCAAATTAGTTTGCCGGGGTCGGAACTTGCTCAGGAACGGCCATAGAAAAACCCAGCCACTTCGTTTGTAGCTGCGCCAGTTTTCCCGATTTATTCAACTGCACAATGCCGTCGCTGATAAATTTGACCAGTGAGGCGCTATCCGCATCCTTTCTTCCGGCCCATGCGTACCAAGTGGCCGGGCCAAACGGTGGGCGTACAATTTCAAACGTATCACCACGGGTCTTTACCAACGGCGCGAGGTTCGGCAGCGATTGCACAACCGCATCAACACGGTGCGCCGCTAATGCCGCATAGGCTTCGTTATAATCAATAAAGGCTTTTATTTCTTTAACGCCGTGACCGGTGGTGGGTTTAAGTACCGATGCTTCATATTCTTTTAGCACCGCAATTTGCGGCGCCCCGGCCTGGCTGGCGACAATCATGCCCTGGAGATCTTTGGCGCTATTAATGCGGCTATCCCCTTTGCGTTTCAGAATGGCCACGCTGGCGTCAGAAAAGGGAGCGGTAAAAGCAAATTTTGCTTCACGATCGCGAGTGATGGTTAAAGAAGTTGCCACAAAGTCAAATCGTTTGCTTTCCAGGCCGGGCAAAATCCCTTGAAATGGAATATCCAGCTGAACCACTTTCACCCCGGGTAATCCTTTCATCACTTCCGTGAGAATATCTTTTCCCAGACCGACTATTTTGCCATCTTCAAGCATTTCAAAAGGGGCATAGCGCGCTTCGGTGGCAATCACTATTTCTTTTTTTTGCTTAATATCATCCAGTAAATCAGCCTGGGCCGTAGATATCAATAATGGTGAAAGTTGTAAGGCAGACATAGAAAGTAATAGCCACAGTTTATTTTTCATCAATGTTTCTCCGCGAGTTTGAATGACGATGATAATATTTATTCATTCGCTGAGCGGCGACAAACGGTGGTTTCTAACTGATAACTATTAGCACGGCTAATGGTGATTTTGGCATGAATAGTGCTTATTACAGGTTATTTAGCAAAAGAGAAACCGATGATGCAACGAAAACCAGGTTTGCCGTCTCTCGACGGTTTACGCTACTTTGATGCCGCAGCGCGCAATCTCAGTTTTACCCGTGCCGCGCAGGATCTTTTTCTTACTCAGAGTGCAGTAAGCCAAAAAATTCAATCGCTTGAGCAGCAACTTGGCTATCTGGTCTTTCACCGCACTCCCGCGGGACTACGCTTAACCCCGCAGGGTGAACAACTTTTTATCGGAGTGCGCCAGGCCTTTGCCATCCTCGAAACTACGTTGCACCAAACCGGTGAAGAAACCCTTGAGGGCACCATAAAGATTCGGGTTATGCCGTCCTTTGCCACCAAATGGCTGCTTCCCCGATTGCATCAGTTTTATGAGCAGTACCCTATCAGCCTGGAAATTGATGCCGATATGACGCCCGCCAATTTTAAATCTGACGCGGTCGATATCGCCATCACTCCTTTTTGGGTTGATGATAAAAATCTAATTCAACGGCATCTGTTCAACGATGTGATCTATCCCGTGATCAGCCCGGATTTGTTGAAAACACGGCATCTGCGCAGTTACAGCGAACTCTGTGGTTTGCGCTTACTGCATGATTCCATGCCGCAAAATGCCTATAGCACCCATTGGCGCTCCTATTTTGCCCGCCTCGGGCTCTATGACCTGAATGTCGAGGCGGGAACCGGATTTTCCCGCGCTGACCTCGTACTCCAGGCCGCCTGCGCCGGCCAAGGAATCGCCTTAAGCCGTCACTCTTTGTGTGCGATGGAAGTGAGCAATGGCGCACTGATTCGCCCTTTTACCGATATCGTCGAAGACGGACAGGTGTGGTTAACCTGCCCGCGTAATAATGAGAAACGGCCACGCGTTCAGGCGTTGATTAACTGGCTGACACAAGAAACCGCACGTCATATTGCAGAGCGAACGCAAATTCTCGGTGAATATACGCTGCATAAGGCCGGCTAATGACGGCAAATTAATAATCTCCGTTTGTAGCAAGATATCATTTTCCAGATGATGGCATCACGCCATTATCAACGACGGAGTTTATTATGAGCATGCCAGATATTATTGAATTAGCTAATGGGCAAAAAGTTAAAGGAACGTTCAGCTCCCATGAGATGCAGCGCCGACTGTCGGGATTACGGGCCACCATGGAAGCAGACAGCATTGATGCAGTTATTTTAACCTCGATTCATAATATTAATTACTACGGCGATTTTTTATATTGTAGTTTTGGTCGCCAGTATGCCTTGGTAGTGACACCGAGCCAGTCATTTTTAATTACCACCAATATCGATGGAGGTCAGGGATGGCGCCGCAGCTACGGTGCAAATATCGTTTACACGGACTGGCAGCGCGATAATTATTACCGTGCAGTACGTAAAGTGGTTCCTGATAACAGCCGGCGGATTGCACTGGAAGGCGATCATGTAACGATCGAACAGCGCGCTAAATTTTGCCATTACCTTTCTCAGACACAGTTTATTGATATTGCACCGGCGACGATGCGTATGCGCATGATTAAGTCTGCCGAAGAGATTGCGCTGATTAAAATTGGTGCTCAGGTCGCCGACCTCGGCGGCGCGGCATGCGTCGCAGCGATTGCCGAAGATGTTCCGGAGTATGACGTTGCCCTGGCAGCCACCTCGGCGATGACCCGGGAAATCGCGAAACGCTTGCCGCATATTGAATTGCGCGATACCTGGACGTGGTTTCAGTCTGGCCTGAATACCGACGGTGCTCACCATCCGGTGACGACCCGTCGCCTCAAGCAAGGGGATATTTTATCACTGAACTGTTTTCCCATGATTGCCGGCTACTATACCGCGCTGGAGCGTACACTGTTCCTCGGTCAGCCTAGCGATGAGCAATTGCGTCACTGGGAGATCAACTGTGAGGTGCACCGCCGTGGGCAGGCGCTCATTCGCCCTGGCGCCCGTTGTTGCGATATCGCCGCCTCGCTCAATGAAATTTATCGCGAGCATGACCTGCTGCAGTATCGGACTTTTGGCTATGGTCACTCCTTCGGCGTACTGAGCCACTATTATGGCCGCGAAGCCGGTTTAGAATTACGCGAGGATATTGAAACCGTTTTAGCGCCGGGAATGGTAGTCTCAATGGAACCGATGATCATGCTGCCAGAGAACATGCCGGGACACGGCGGTTATCGCGAACACGATATCCTGGTAGTCACCGAAAATGCAGCAGAGAACATTACCCATTTCCCTTATGGTCCTGAGCATAACATTATAGAAAAATAGCAGATAAGCATGCCTAATGTAGAATGCATCAATATATCAGCACCTTCTGGTGCTGATTATTTTGCCCGGCTTTGTAATATGAGCGTCATTATCTAAATTCAACAGGAAATAATGTGATGCTCTATCTTCCTCAGATCAGTTCAGTGGAAATGACTCTAAATCATTGATAGTGTTTTATTGTCATGTAGTACTCAATGTGACCTACCCAGCGTTTATTAACATACCCCAATATTAGTAATGTATTCATAAGCCACATGAGGACATCCCCATGAAGGGTAATGACGGCTTTGTTGAATAAATAAGATTTCGTGCGAACGACCCTGTAGCTGGCTGGATTTTCAGGCAATACGCACGCTTTCAGGCATACCTGCTTTCGTCATTTTGTTCAGCGCTCGTACCAGGGCCATAGCCTCCGCAACCTGACCATCGTAGTCACGCAGCGTCAGTGAACCCCCGAACAGC
>NZ_JAKUZS010000022.1:0-10135 GCF_030128585.1 Klebsiella sp. K5-204 | reverse complement strand
GCCAGGCCTCAGCATTTTATTATGGTGATCCCCTGGGCGAAATGCGCCTGGTAAGCAGAGTTTTTGAAATGTAAGGCCTTTGAATAAGACAAAAGGCTGCCTCATCGCTAACTTTGCAACAGTGCCGTTAAAAGCAACAAAAATGACTTCGTTGATGCTGAAGCTATCTGTGAAGCAGCATCACGTCCATCTATGCGTTTCGTGCAGCCCAGAACCGAATCTCAGCAGGCAATGCGAGCTCTGCATCGTGTCCGTGAATCCCTGGTTCAGGATAAGGTGAAAACAACTAATCAGATGCATGCTTTTCTGCTGGAATTTGGTATCAGCGTTCCGCGAGGTGCTGCCGTTATTAGTCGACTGAGTACCCTTCTTGAGGACAGTAGTTTGCCTCTTTATCTCAGCCAGTTACTGCTGAAATTACAACAGCATTATCACTATCTTGTTGAGCAGATTAAAGATCTGGAATCTCAGTTGAAACGAAAGTTGGACGAAGATGAGGTTGGACAGCGCTTGCTGAGTATTCCCTGCGTTGGAACGCTGACTGCCAGTACTATTTCAACTGAGATTGGCGACGGGAAGCAGTACGCCAGCAGCCGTGACTTTGCGGCGGCAACAGGGCTGGTACCCCGACAGTACAGCACGGGAGGTCGGACGACATTGTTAGGGATTAGCAAGCGGGGCAACAAAAAGATCCGAACTTTGTTGGTTCAGTGTGCCAGGGTATTCATACAAAAACTGGAACACCAGTCTGGCAAGTTGGCCGACTGGGTCAGGGAGTTGTTGTGTCGGAAAAGCAACTTTGTCGTCACCTGTGCTCTGGCAAACAAGCTGGCCAGAATAGCCTGGGCACTGACGGCGCGACAGCAAACTTACGAAGCATAAAGGCAGAAATACACCAGTTTAAACAATCATTCATCTGGTTTTGCGAATACTGATATTGATGATACTAACGGCCCACCGGCCTGTTGAGGAACCTGTAAAACGGAAAGGCTCATTGAAGCCGTATATTTTCTGGAGGTTCATCAGGCGCGGAACTCATCGAGGCGCGGGAATAAAATCCCATTCAGACGCCGGATAGATTCAAGCAAGCCAACTTGTCGTCAAAATCGGTGTTGCAAAAACGGGAGTGACCATAGATTCCGTTTTCTGAGGCGACCCCCACATAGAGACCTTCCCGGTCATTCACTTTGTAGAGTTTGTCCCTGGGCTTGAGATTGCGCAGCTTGGTATCGGTCAGCATGTACCTTGTCCTTCTTCGTCTCCGATACCCACTCTATTGTAAACAAGACATTTTTATCTTTTATATTCAATGGCTTATTTTCCTGCTAATTGGTAATACCATGAAAAATACCATGCTCAGAAAAGGCTTAACAATATTTTGAAAAATTGCCTACTGAGCGCTGCCGCACAGCTCCATAGGCCGCTTTCCTGGCTTTGCTTCCAGATGTATGCTATTCTGCTCCTGCAGCTAATGGAGCACCGCAAACAGGTTACTCGCCTGGGGATTCCCTTTCGACCCGAGCATCCGTATGAGACTCATGCTCGATTATTATTATTATAGAAGCCCCCATGAATAAATCGCTCATCATTTTCGGCATCGTCAACATAACCTCGGACAGTTTCTCCGATGGAGGCCGGTATCTGGCGCCAGACGCAGCCATTGCGCAGGCGCGTAAGCTGATGGCCGAGGGGGCAGATGTGATCGACCTCGGTCCGGCATCCAGCAATCCCGACGCCGCGCCTGTTTCGTCCGACACAGAAATCGCGCGTATCGCGCCGGTGCTGGACGCGCTCAAGGCAGATGGCATTCCCGTCTCGCTCGACAGTTATCAACCCGCGACGCAAGCCTATGCCTTGTCGCGTGGTGTGGCCTATCTCAATGATATTCGCGGTTTTCCAGACGCTGCGTTCTATCCGCAATTGGCGAAATCATCTGCCAAACTCGTCGTTATGCATTCGGTGCAAGACGGGCAGGCAGATCGGCGCGAGGCACCCGCTGGCGACATCATGGATCACATTGCGGCGTTCTTTGACGCGCGCATCGCGGCGCTGACGGGTGCCGGTATCAAACGCAACCGCCTTGTCCTTGATCCCGGCATGGGGTTTTTTCTGGGGGCTGCTCCCGAAACCTCGCTCTCGGTGCTGGCGCGGTTCGATGAATTGCGGCTGCGCTTCGATTTGCCGGTGCTTCTGTCTGTTTCGCGCAAATCCTTTCTGCGCGCGCTCACAGGCCGTGGTCCGGGGGATGTCGGGGCCGCGACACTCGCTGCAGAGCTTGCCGCCGCCGCAGGTGGAGCTGACTTCATCCGCACACACGAGCCGCGCCCCTTGCGCGACGGGCTGGCGGTATTGGCGGCGCTGAAAGAAACCGCAAGAATTCGTTAACTGCACATTCGGGATATTTCTCTATATTCGCGCTTCATCAGAAAACTGAAGGAACCTCCATTGAATCGAACTAATATTTTTTTTGGTAAATCGCATTCTGACTGGTTGCCTGTCAGAGGCGGAGAATCTGGTGATTTTGTTTTTCGACGTGGTGACGGGCATGCCTTCGCGAAAATCGCACCTGCTTCCCGCCGCGGTGAGCTCGCTGGAGAGCGTGACCGCCTCATTTGGCTCAAAGGTCGAGGTGTGGCTTGCCCCGAGGTCATCAACTGGCAGGAGGAACAGGAGGGTGCATGCTTGGTGATAACGGCAATTCCGGGAGTACCGGCGGCTGATCTGTCTGGAGCGGATTTGCTCAAAGCGTGGCCGTCAATGGGGCAGCAACTTGGCGCTGTTCACAGCCTATCGGTTGATCAATGTCCGTTTGAGCGCAGGCTGTCGCGAATGTTCGGACGCGCCGTTGATGTGGTGTCCCGCAATGCCGTCAATCCCGACTTCTTACCGGACGAGGACAAGAGTACGCCGCAGCTCGATCTTTTGGCTCGTGTCGAACGAGAGCTACCGGTGCGGCTCGACCAAGAGCGCACCGATATGGTTGTTTGCCATGGTGATCCCTGCATGCCGAACTTCATGGTGGACCCTAAAACTCTTCAATGCACGGGTCTGATCGACCTTGGGCGGCTCGGAACAGCAGATCGCTATGCCGATTTGGCACTCATGATTGCTAACGCCGAAGAGAACTGGGCAGCGCCAGATGAAGCAGAGCGCGCCTTCGCTGTCCTATTCAATGTATTGGGGATCGAAGCCCCCGACCGCGAACGCCTTGCCTTCTATCTGCGATTGGACCCTCTGACTTGGGGTTGATGTTCATGCCGCCTGTTTTTCCTGCTCATTGGCACGTTTCGCAACCTGTTCTCATTGCGGACACCTTTTCCAGCCTCGTTTGGAAAGTTTCATTGCCAGACGGGACTCCTGCAATCGTCAAGGGATTGAAACCTATAAAAGACATTGCTGATGAACTGCGCGGGGCCGACTATCTGGTATGGCGCAATGGGAGGGGAGCAGTCCGGTTGCTCGGTCGTGAGAACAATCTGATGTTGCTCGAATATGCCGGGGAGCGAATGCTCTCTCACATCGTTGCCGAGCACGGCGACTACCAGGCGACCGAAATTGCAGCGGAACTAATGGCGAAGCTGTATGCCGCATCTGAGGAACCCCTGCCTTCTGCCCTTCTCCCGATCCGGGATCGCTTTGCAGCTTTGTTTCAGCGGGCGCGCGATGATCAAAACGCAGGTTGTCAAACTGACTACGTCCACGCGGCGATTATAGCCGATCAAATGATGAGCAATGCCTCGGAACTGCGTGGGCTACATGGCGATCTGCATCATGAAAACATCATGTTCTCCAGTCGCGGCTGGCTGGTGATAGATCCCGTCGGTCTGGTCGGTGAAGTGGGCTTTGGCGCCGCCAATATGTTCTACGATCCGGCTGACAGAGACGACCTTTGTCTCGATCCTAGACGCATTGCACAGATGGCGGACGCATTCTCTCGTGCGCTGGACGTCGATCCGCGTCGCCTGCTCGACCAGGCGTACGCTTATGGGTGCCTTTCCGCAGCTTGGAACGCGGATGGAGAAGAGGAGCAACGCGATCTAGCTATCGCGGCCGCGATCAAGCAGGTGCGACAGACGTCATACTAGATATCAAGCGACTTCTCCTATCCCCTGGGAACACATCAATCTCACCGGAGAATATCGCTGGCCAAAGCCTTAGCGTAGGATTCCGCCCCTTCCCGCAAACGACCCCAAACAGGAGAGAGCATAAAAAATATTGGGGCAGCGTGAGCTATGCTGCCATCGCTGGTCCCTTCCCGTCACTTTGAAAACCCGGATACCAGCAGACAAATTTATCCTGCAGTTCGTTATTCAAAACGGCGGTCCGGGTCTGTAACAAATAATGAGCCCCTTTTCTGCTCCACTGCATCTGCTGCTTTTTGGCCATTCGTCTGGCGATCACTTCATTGATCGTGGATTCCACAAACGCGGTTGATACCGGCTCTCCGTACCGACGCATTTCGCCGTAGTTTGGGATCATCATCTTATTATTCCGGATGTAGGTATACATTTCATCCAGATGTTTTTGCAGGGATTTCAGGCTAGGATAGCTGAGTTCAGGGTCATCGCAATACATAACGCAATTATCAATATGTTCCAGCGCAGCGACAACATTGCCATGCCAGAGATATCGTTTAATGCTTTCCAGCAGTGCCAGAACTTTACTCCCCGCCTCTGGATCTGATACCAGCAGTCCCCGGGCATATTGCATGAGCACCGTCAGCCTCATGGTGATATGAAACCAGTCCAGCACATGCGTTGACTCAGGGTACATACCGAACTGGAGGTCCCTGAGATTATCCGCGCCGTCGGACAGAAAAAATATCTGCTGGTTGGCCTGCATTCCCTGCGCTGAAAGGTGGGTCATGAGCCTGCGTTCCGGATGACAGTCATCCTTCTGAACAAAACCGAAGCGGCGGGTGTCAGCAGGCGCACCAACGGAAAAAGACTTCCCGGCAATAATTTCAAAATTACGCTTTTTGTCATCCCGATCGCGAACATAACCACCATCTATACCCACCACAAGCGGTTTTCCTGGCCTGGGCAGGTTCCCCCAGTCGCGGGGGCAGCCGGAAAGAAAACCTGAATGAGCTTCAGCCTCAGCGTCAAGACGCTGCGCCACCTGGCATAAATGATTCCTCACCGTTGAGGCATTCAGGCTGTGGCCCACCGGCAGAATATCTTTCAGCAGACGAGTCGTCATTTCATAGGAGATCATCGAGGCCCAGCGGGTTTCAATATATTTCAGTGCCGGGTGAGAATAATCGCCGGCCCAGTCGCTGAGCAAACTGACTGTCTTTGTATCACTCTCTTCACAACGGCACCGGTACACCCGAAGCCCGGATACCGGAATAACGCCAAACAGCGTCCGGTACCGTATTTTCTGTTTGCCTTTGATTCTGCGCGCAGCAAGGCAGTGAGGGCACCGGATATGGTGTTGAGTATATTCGTCTGCCTGCAGCTGGACCACCGACTGCTGGACCGTATTCAGCAACAGCTTGGATTCTGACACCGATAATCCGATGTCGTTCCGGGTCTCCCCTGATTTCTGGATTGTCATCAGTTCCTCCGTTCGACTGGAGCCTGATTCATCGGTGATGACTATCTGGAGCGTCAGTTGCATCATTGCCTCCTGCTGTGGTGGATGACTATCTCCCGGCTACTGGTTGTTCATCTGGTGACGAAGCTTATAATATGTGGAAACGCCAAGGCCCGCATGGTCGCAGGCGATCCTGAGCCTGACCCCTCTGCTTCTGAGTGCGTCAATTTCCTGGATCTTTTTGATATCGGCGCCGGGGCGCCCTGTTTTTTCACCCCGTGCTTTTTTCGCGGCGATGCCGTCGGCCTGCCTTTCCTTCAGTAAGGCTCGTTCAAACTGGCTGAATGCCGACATCATGTGCAGCTGCAGTTCCTGCATCGGATTGTTTGTGCCGGCGCTGAACGTCAGCTGCTCTTTCAGAAAAATAAGGGTAACGCCCTGGTCACGAAGCCGGGTGGTGACAGCGCACATATCCGACATATTCCGGCAAAGGCGATCGATGGAATGAACCAGAAGCGTATCACCAGGGCGTAATTGCCCCAGGAGTTCCTGTAACCCCGGGCGGTTTGTGTCCTTCGCGCTGGCATGCTCAACACAAATTTTATCAGGCTGAAAACCCGCCTTTGACAATGCCTCTTCCTGACGGGCCGTATTCTGATCGGCCGAGCTTACCCTGATGTAGGCATATTGCACGCAAAACCTCCGGAAGGTCTTTAAACATCATAGAGATTTAAAGAATAATCCATAAACACTGATTTAGGGAGGTTTATAGACATTTTTTCGGGGATCTGAGAGGCATGCTGAAAACGTATACCTTTATAGACATCAGTCAGCGACGACGGCCCAGCCAGATAACTTCAGGCTCCAGTACCGGAGATGCAAGGTCGAGCCTGCTCAGTTGCCGGTTGATTTTGTGGCGGTTGAACCTGACAGCATCCAGGTCGTCAGCAAAAGGGCGGATCTCGCCGACCGTTGTTTCATCATCCGCATTAACGATAGCTTCAAGAAACGCCAGGGTTTTATCGAACTCATCCGCAGCTGTGGCTCCGGGCATACCATGGCCGCTTATACAAAACGGCGCTTTCAGCGTAGAGTTTTCATAAATGGCCTCAACACGAATGTCATGAAGCCAGTGCTCAAAGAAATTGTATTCATAGGTAAAGCGATCGCCAGCATCAAAAGCAAAATCATCAATCACGACCCGGAACGGATTATCGACAAAACCGATGCCTCCTTCGTAGGAGATACCGTAATCTTTGCCATAAATGTGAAATTGATGGAGATGGTCGTCCCCCCAGCCCTGCACTATCTGGAAAATGAAGTGAAGCGCGGCCAGTGACGTGTCGGCAGCAATTCTCAGCCGACGCCAGACCATCGGACTGACTCCATGAACTGCTATTTTGATGACGTAGATCTTCATAGTCAGCAGGTATTGTTATGAAATGATGGTGGTTATTTTAACCCCTGTAGATGGCATCATTCGATGGCTGCCCCGAGGTTTTTCATGCTCTCCGATCTGGATGATGCAATAAATTTGAGCGTGAAGCCCCCGGCGACTGCAGGCCAGCGCCAGTTCATATTCATTCAGCGCCAGAAACTCCAGCCGCTGTGCATCATCGAAATCAGGTAGACCATAGAGCGCTTCCTGCTCGGCGTCCGAAAGAATACTGAGGAGCTTATTTTTAGTAGGCATCTCTGATCCTTATGCCTATTTAAACGCGCTTGTCACATTATCATTAACATAGAACCTTTACGTGTCATAATTTAAATTACGGGTAATGTGACTACCGTTGACAGATTATGGTACCCAAATCAGAATGTCACATAATCGAACGTATATGTGACAGAGGAAATATGTTCATCGGATATATTCGGATGTCAAAAGCGGATGGTTCGCAGACGAATGATTTACAACGTGATGCACTGATCGCCGCAGGTGTTGATGCCGCACATTTTTATGAGGACCGGGCATCGGGCAAACGAGAAGAGCGTCCTGGACTTACAGCCTGTCTGAAAGCACTACGACCCGGAGACACGCTGGTCGTATGGAAGCTGGACCGCCTCGGTCGTGATCTTCGTCATCTCATTAATACAGTGCACGACCTGACCGCGAGGGGGACCGGTCTGAAAGTGCTGACCGGTCACGGGGCGACTATCGACACAACAACGGCCGCTGGCAAGCTTGTCTTCGGTATCTTTGCCGCACTGGCGGAGTTTGAGCGCGAACTGATTGCTGAAAGAACGACTGCAGGTCTGGCATCAGCAAGAGCCCGTGGGCGGAACGGCGGCCGACCTTATAAAATGACGCCAGTCAAACTGCGACTGGCAATGGCATCAATGGGACAATCAGAAACAAAGGTCAGTACGCTATGCCAGGAACTTGGGATAACCCGGCAAACTTTGTACAGGCATATTTCCCCTGTTGGTCAACTGCGGGCGGACGGGATCAAGCTGTTCAACCGTGGATAATTTGAACGGACGGAAAAATCTGGGGTTCCGGCGTAGTACCCCTATCACCTCCACATTTTTGCAACAGTGCCTTATAAATGGCAGCCTTATGTTTACTTGCCAAGATGGGCTACCATATGATGTTTTATACTGAGCAATATTAATATTATCTTTAATGGAAAAATTAAGCCCACTAAGTGACCCACTGCTATATGGCTCTATTGTGAAGACGCCTGAGGGTAAAAATTTATACATGGTTGTCCCTATGTCTATTATTGCAAGGTTGACAATATTATTCGTTTTATAAATTTGAGCGTTTAAAATCACACATCAAAGCAATTAGTCAGGATAAACAACAATACCCAGTGCTTCGAGAATCAGTTCTTGCTGCCAGGCTGCAATTTTGATACCTGATGTATCGACTTTGCGGGGATCTAAACCGTCGAGTTCGGCGTGGCATAAATTGGCACCCTGTAGGCTAAATTGCCCCCAGACATCTTCGGAAAAAACACCTCGACTTAAGTCTGACTCTTTCAGTGATGCACCCGCTAGGTTCGTTCCTATCCAGCGATTTTCAAACAACTCACATTTTTCTAAACAAACCCTCTCCATATTGGCATAGGAAAGATTACATCCAGAAATAAATGCTGAGCAAAAGTACATACGATTACTCACTTGATGGGCAAAGTTTGTTCGGGAAAAGTTGGCACCTTTTAAATCACACGCACGGAACTCTATACCGTAGCAATTGGCATTACTGAAGTTTGCCATCGCAAGTTGGCATTGTTGGAAACTTGCATCACGAAGATCTGCGACATCAAAGTGGCAGCCTTCGATATCACCCTGTTCAATGAACTTGCAGTTGACGAATGTCGTATCACGCAAGTTAGCACGTCGAAAGTCGCTGCGAATGAATGTGCAAGCGGTGAAGGTGAGATCACTTAAGTCTTTATGTGAAAAGTTGTGGTGCCGATATGTATGATTGTAGGTTTCCATGAGTACTCCTTGTTGAAAGGAGGGCTAGACTACCATTATACATATGCCAAGACATTAAAATAAAAGCCTGTTACATCAACACATTACAACCCCTCAATTTACCTGTTTTAAGTGGTCAAATTGGCGCGTAGAGCGCCTATCGCTCTTGCATTGGCACGCGGCCCTGTTGAAAAAAGTTATTCGCTTTAGATAGGGTTAGGAGAGCCGTGCTTCGCCGGTAAAAAATCGGACTATCCGACGCAGGGCGGACTCATCGGCGGAGAAGCAAACTTTGACTATATCTCCCTACACTTGGAAGAGGGCTAGACTGGCCCCATAGATCACCAGACACTTCGACTCTCTTAAAATAAGAGGTAGTCTTGGAACTATGTTTAATACCAGTCAGAACGATAAGATGGTTGGAGTGTTATCAGGACCTGAGCGGCGTCGGCGTCGTACACCGCAGGAAAAAATTGCCATTATTCAGCAGACTATGGAGCCCGGTATGACCGTGTCTCATGTCGCGCGCCTGCATGGCATCAATGCAAACCAGATATTCAAATGGCGCAAGCAATATTAAGACGGTTCACTGACGGCTGTTGCATCGGGCGAGGAAGTGGTGCCGGCCTCCGAACTCGCTGCCGCCAATAAGCAAATTCGCGAACTCCAGCGCCTTCTGGGCAAAAAGACGATGGAAGCCGAGATACTCAAAGAGGCCGTGGAGTTCGGCCGGGCAAAAAAATGGATTGCGCATGCGCCCTCGTTGCCTGGGAACGACGAATAAGCGACGTTTGCAGAAGTCTTGGCGTGTCGCGTGCGCAGTTGAGCATTCGGGTTCACCGGCCATCTGACTGACAGGATCGCAGACGGCAGCCCCGTTCTGACGATACCACCGTATTGTCCCGGATAAACATGGCGGTGGCTGACCTGCCGACGTATGGTTATCGCCGTGTGTGGGCGCTGCTGCGACGGGAGTCGGAGCGGGACGGCCTGCCTGTGGTTAATGCAAAGCGGGTGTATCGCATTATGAGAACGCATAATCTGCTTCGGCACTGTTGCAAAGTTAGCGATGAGGCAGCCTTTTGTCTTATTCAAAGGCCTTACATTTCAAAAACTCTGCTTACCAGGCGCATTTCGCCCAGGGGATCACCATAATAAAATGCTGAGGCCTGGC
>NZ_JAKUZS010000021.1:0-11701 GCF_030128585.1 Klebsiella sp. K5-204 | reverse complement strand
AGTACCAGCGTACGGCCCACAGAATGATGTCACGCTGAAAATGCCGGCCTTTGAATGGGTTCATGTGCAGCTCCATCAGCAAAAGGGGATGATAAGTTTATCACCACCGACTATTTGCAACAGTGCCAACTGAGGTGTTCCTTGACGAATTCGATATGCACGCCGCGTTGTGTCAGCGTTTGCACGATCCGGCGCAAATCATCGAGATTGCGCGCCAGGCGATCCATGCTATGCACCACCACGGTGTCGCCGGTGCGGGCGAAGCTTATCAGCGCTTCCAGTTGCGGACGCTTGACATCCTTGCCGGATGCCTTGTCGCTAAAAGCGCGATCAACCTTGACGCCTTCCAGTTGCCGTTCCGGGTTCTGGTCGAAGGTGCTGACCCTGATATACCCAATGCGCTGTCCAGTCATGGAATTCCCTGCAAAATGTCAGGGAAGACTCTATGACCTTCAACGAGATATGTCAATAAATTCAAAATTCAATCCTATCCTGACGCAATTTACACATGGCATCTGACATCAGGTTAGGGTATGCCTCAACCTGACGGCGGCGAATCACAAGCGTCCGGTTTGACGCTGGTTTCGGTCGCAGTGCTGGCCCGCGCCTGGAAGCGCTGATAGCACTCCAGCCCGCAGAAATGCTCCACGTACTCGGCCCCTTCCGGCGTGAAGGCGGCATCGAGCGGGATTTCCTTGCAGCACACGCAGCAACTGGTGCTCGGTTCATTGGCGTTCATGGTGGTGTTCCTCCATTGGTTGACGAAGCCGACGAAGGCCGCCGCCGGCATCGGCCTGGCGAACAGGAAACCCTGCACCGTGTCGCAACCCGCCTGCCGCAACCACGCAAGGCAGTCGGGTGTTTCCACACCCTCGGCTACCACCTCCATTGTCGTTTTCAGAAGACGGCTGCACTGAACGTCAGAAGCCGACTGCACTATAGCAGCGGAGGGGTTGGATCCATCAGGCAACGACGGGCTGCTGCCGGCCATCAGCGGACGCAGGGAGGACTTTCCGCAACCGGCCGTTCGATGCGGCACCGATGGCCTTCGCGCAGGGGTAGTGAATCCGCCAGGATTGACTTGCGCTGCCCTACCTCTCACTAGTGAGGGGCGGCAGCGCATCAAGCGGTGAGCGCACTCCGGCACCGCCAACTTTCAGCACATGCGTGTAAATCATCGTCGTAGAGACGTCGGAATGGCCGAGCAGATCCTGCACGGTTCGAATGTCGTAACCGCTGCGGAGCAAGGCCGTCGCGAACGAGTGGCGGAGGGTGTGCGGTGTGGCGGGCTTCGTGATGCCTGCTTGTTCTACGGCACGTTTGAAGGCGCGCTGAAAGGTCTGGTCATACATGTGATGGCGACGCACGACACCGCTCCGTGGATCGGTCGAATGCGTGTGCTGCGCAAAAACCCAGAACCACGGCCAGGAATGCCCGGCGCGCGGATACTTCCGCTCAAGGGCGTCGGGAAGCGCAACGCCGCTGCGGCCCTCGGCCTGGTCCTTCAGCCACCATGCCCGTGCACGCGACAGCTGCTCGCGCAGGCTGGGTGCCAAGCTCTCGGGTAACATCAAGGCCCGATCCTTGGAGCCCTTGCCCTCCCGCACGATGATCGTGCCGTGATCGAAATCCAGATCCTTGACCCGCAGTTGCAAACCCTCACTGATCCGCATGCCCGTTCCATACAGAAGCTGGGCGAACAAACGATGCTCGCCTTCCAGAAAACCGAGGATGCGAACCACTTCATCCGGGGTCAGCACCACCGGCAAGCGCCGCGACGGCCGAGGTCTTCCGATCTCCTGAAGCCAGGGCAGATCCGTGCACAGCACCTTGCCGTAGAAGAACAGCAAGGCCGCCAATGCCTGACGATGCGTGGAGACCGAAACCTTGCGCTCGTTCGCCAGCCAGGACAGAAATGCCTCGACTTCGCTGCTGCCCAAGGTTGCCGGGTGACGCACACCGTGGAAACGGATGAAGGCACGAACCCAGTGGACATAAGCCTGTTCGGTTGGTAAGCTGTAATGCAAGTAGCGTATGCGCTCACGCAACTGGTCCAGAACCTTGACCGAACGCAGCGGTGGTAACGGCGCAGTGGCGGTTTTCATGGCTTGTTATGACTGTTTTTTTGTACAGTCTATGCCTCGGGCATCCAAGCAGCAAGCGCGTTACGCCGTGGGTCGATGTTTGATGTTATGGAGCAGCAACGATGTTACGCAGCAGGGCAGTCGCCCTAAAACAAAGTTAGCCATATGAACTCGGAATCAGTACGCATTTATCTCGTTGCTGCGATGGGAGCCAATCGGGTTATTGGCAATGGTCCTAATATCCCCTGGAAAATTCCGGGTGAGCAGAAGATTTTTCGCAGACTCACTGAGGGAAAAGTCGTTGTCATGGGGCGAAAGACCTTTGAGTCTATCGGCAAGCCTCTACCGAACCGTCACACATTGGTAATCTCACGCCAAGCTAACTACCGCGCCACTGGCTGCGTAGTTGTTTCAACGCTGTCGCACGCTATCGCTTTGGCATCCGAACTCGGCAATGAACTCTACGTCGCGGGCGGAGCTGAGATATACACTCTGGCACTACCTCACGCCCACGGCGTGTTTCTATCTGAGGTACATCAAACCTTCGAGGGTGACGCCTTCTTCCCAATGCTCAACGAAACAGAATTCGAGCTTGTCTCAACCGAAACCATTCAAGCTGTAATTCCGTACACCCACTCCGTTTATGCGCGTCGAAACGGCTAACCATTCCGTCAACGGGACGCCAAAATGCTGCGCATTTTGGTTCCCTCCGCTGCGCTCCGGCTCTCGTTACGTCCAACGTTAGCACCACTGAAACCCAGCTTTATTTAGCTCATGTTTATTCAAACGGCATTTAGCTTTTCAGGCGTTATTCAGTGCCTGTTTTGCCTTTTTTCCGGGCTTCGCCTGCATGGGCTGCGCAGGTTTTCAGTCTTTTTGGCCTCTAGCCCTTGCGTAGCAAGCGCAAGCAGCTATCGTTTTTGCAGTGCTGTGCCGCCTCGGTGGCGCAGCGTTTTTTCACGGTTAGCGCCCGTCGCCAAATTCAAGTTATCCGTTTTGGCTTCTGGTTCTAACATTTCGGTCAAGCCGACCCGCATTCTGCGGTCGGCTTACCTCGCCCGTTAGACATCATGAGGGAAGCGGTGACCATCGAAATTTCGAACCAACTATCAGAGGTGCTAAGCGTCATTGAGCGCCATCTGGAATCAACGTTGCTGGCCGTGCATTTGTACGGCTCCGCAGTGGATGGCGGCCTGAAGCCATACAGCGATATTGATTTGTTGGTTACTGTGGCCGTAAAGCTTGATGAAACGACGCGGCGAGCATTGCTCAATGATCTTATGGAGGCTTCGGCTTTCCCTGGCGAGAGCGAGACGCTCCGCGCTATAGAAGTCACCCTTGTCGTGCATGACGACATCATCCCGTGGCGTTATCCGGCTAAGCGCGAGCTGCAATTTGGAGAATGGCAGCGCAATGACATTCTTGCGGGTATCTTCGAGCCAGCCATGATCGACATTGATCTAGCTATCCTGCTTACAAAAGCAAGAGAACATAGCGTTGCCTTGGTAGGTCCGGCAGCGGAGGAATTCTTTGACCCGGTTCCTGAACAGGATCTATTCGAGGCGCTGAGGGAAACCTTGAAGCTATGGAACTCGCAGCCCGACTGGGCCGGCGATGAGCGAAATGTAGTGCTTACGTTGTCCCGCATTTGGTACAGCGCAATAACCGGCAAAATCGCGCCGAAGGATGTCGCTGCCGACTGGGCAATAAAACGCCTACCTGCCCAGTATCAGCCCGTCTTACTTGAAGCTAAGCAAGCTTATCTGGGACAAAAAGAAGATCACTTGGCCTCACGCGCAGATCACTTGGAAGAATTTATTCGCTTTGTGAAAGGCGAGATCATCAAGTCAGTTGGTAAATGATGTCTAACAATTCGTTCAAGCCGACCGCGCTACGCGCGGCGGCTTAACTCCGGCGTTAGATGCACTAAGCACATAATTGCTCACAGCCAAACTATCAGGTCAAGTCTGCTTTTATTATTTTTAAGCGTGCATAATAAGCCCTACACAAATTGGGAGATATATCATGAAAGGCTGGCTTTTTCTTGTTATCGCAATAGTTGGCGAAGTAATCGCAACATCCGCATTAAAATCTAGCGAGGGCTTTACTAAGCTTGCCCCTTCCGCCGTTGTCATAATCGGTTATGGCATCGCATTTTATTTTCTTTCTCTGGTTCTGAAATCCATCCCTGTCGGTGTTGCTTATGCAGTCTGGTCGGGACTCGGCGTCGTCATAATTACAGCCATTGCCTGGTTGCTTCATGGGCAAAAGCTTGATGCGTGGGGCTTTGTAGGTATGGGGCTCATAATTGCTGCCTTTTTGCTCGCCCGATCCCCATCGTGGAAGTCGCTGCGGAGGCCGACGCCATGGTGACGGTGTTCGGCATTCTGAATCTCACCGAGGACTCCTTCTTCGATGAGAGCCGGCGGCTAGACCCCGCCGGCGCTGTCACCGCGGCGATCGAAATGCTGCGAGTCGGATCAGACGTCGTGGATGTCGGACCGGCCGCCAGCCATCCGGACGCGAGGCCTGTATCGCCGGCCGATGAGATCAGACGTATTGCGCCGCTCTTAGACGCCCTGTCCGATCAGATGCACCGTGTTTCAATCGACAGCTTCCAACCGGAAACCCAGCGCTATGCGCTCAAGCGCGGCGTGGGCTACCTGAACGATATCCAAGGATTTCCTGACCCTGCGCTCTATCCCGATATTGCTGAGGCGGACTGCAGGCTGGTGGTTATGCACTCAGCGCAGCGGGATGGCATCGCCACCCGCACCGGTCACCTTCGACCCGAAGACGCGCTCGACGAGATTGTGCGGTTCTTCGAGGCGCGGGTTTCCGCCTTGCGACGGAGCGGGGTCGCTGCCGACCGGCTCATCCTCGATCCGGGGATGGGATTTTTCTTGAGCCCCGCACCGGAAACATCGCTGCACGTGCTGTCGAACCTTCAAAAGCTGAAGTCGGCGTTGGGGCTTCCGCTATTGGTCTCGGTGTCGCGGAAATCCTTCTTGGGCGCCACCGTTGGCCTTCCTGTAAAGGATCTGGGTCCAGCGAGCCTTGCGGCGGAACTTCACGCGATCGGCAATGGCGCTGACTACGTCCGCACCCACGCGCCTGGAGATCTGCGAAGCGCAATCACCTTCTCGGAAACCCTCGCGAAATTTCGCAGTCGCGACGCCAGAGACCGAGGGTTAGATCATGCCTAGCATTCACCTTCCGGCCGCCCGCTAGCGGACCCTGGTCAGGTTCCGCGAAGGTGGGCGCAGACATGCTGGGCTCGTCAGGATCAAACTGCACTATGAGGCGGCGGTTCATACCGCGCCAGGGGAGCGAATGGACAGCGAGGAGCCTCCGAACGTTCGGGTCGCCTGCTCGGGTGATATCGACGAGGTTGTGCGGCTGATGCACGACGCTGCGGCGTGGATGTCCGCCAAGGGAACGCCCGCCTGGGACGTCGCGCGGATCGACCGGACATTCGCGGAGACCTTCGTCCTGAGATCCGAGCTCCTAGGGATCGCCTCAGAAAACGGAAAATAAAGCACGCTAAGCCGTAAGTAAGCGTGCTCCTGTGAAAGCCACAGCTAAAACTGCGTAGTACACATAGAGGTATTTTTTTCTAGATTTATATCGAATTTCGTTATCGAATTTCGCTTATTATTGATCAACTCGTTGCAGATCATGAAGGCGAAAGTATGACGAATAACCCTACCGATGACAGCAGACCATGGTCGGTCTTTCTTATTTTTCTGCGGCTTGGATTGACATCTTTTGGCGGCCCCATTGCGCACTTGGGCTACTTCCGCGCCGAATTTGTCACACGGCGGCGCTGGCTCTCCGAACGGAGCTATGCTGACTTGGTCGCGCTTTGTCAGTTCTTGCCAGGGCCTGCAAGCAGCCAGGTCGGCATAGCGGTAGGACTGTCTCGGGCTGGATACAGCGGGGCGCTGGCTGCTTGGGCTGGCTTCACGCTGCCGTCTGCCATAGCCTTGATCCTTTTTGCGCTCGGCATCTCCAGCTATGGCGATTACGTCTCGCAGGGCGCGTTGCATGGCTTAAAAGTGGTGGCTGTGGCCGTGGTCGCTCAAGCAGTATGGGGCATGGCGCGTAACCTATGCACGGATGGGCTGCGAGTCACCATCATGGCAATTGCTACCTGCGTCGTTTTACTTGTGCCGTCCGCGTGGGGACAGGTTGGCGTGATTGCTATCGCAGGCATCGCAGGCCGGTTATTGTTCAAGCCAGCGAAAGTTGTTGAGCATGACCCCCTACCTATCACGGTCAGTCACCGGGCCGGCGTGCTTTGGCTCTCGCTGTTCTTTGTCTTGCTGATTGGCCTGCCGGTGTTGGCCGAACTGATGCCAAGTCAAACCATGGCAATGGTGGATTCCTTCTATCGTGTCGGATCACTGGTGTTCGGCGGTGGTCACGTTGTGCTGCCATTACTGCAAGCCGAAGTGGTGCCCTCCGGCTGGGTCAACAATGAATCCTTTCTCGCGGGGTACGGGGCAGCTCAAGCGGTGCCCGGCCCTTTGTTCACGTTCGCCGCGTTTCTTGGTGCCTCGATGAACACCGCCCCGTCGGGCTGGATCGGCGGCATTGTGTGTCTGCTGGCTATCTTCGCGCCCTCGTTCTTGCTGGTCGTCGGATCAATGCCATTTTGGGAGCGTTTGCGCCGCAATACAGGCATCCAAGCTGCGCTGGCCGGGATCAATGCCGCTGTAGTCGGCTTGCTGCTGGCCGCGCTGTATCAGCCTGTATGGACTAGCGCCATCTTTCAGCCGCAAGACTTCGGCTTGGCATTAGTTGCCCTTGTCGCACTTATGTTCTGGAAGCTCCCGCCGTGGCTGGTTGTCCTCGGTAGCGGTGCAGCTGGGTGGCTGTTGAGCGTCGCTCTGTGAGGCACAAAAAATGACTGACAAAGACCTCTACGGCGGTTTGATCCGCCTGCACATCCTTCACCATGCAGCCGAGGAACCTGTCTTTGGGCTGGGGATCATCGAAGAGCTACGCCGACACGGCTACGAGATGAGCGCTGGCACCGTGTACCCGATGCTGCACGGCCTGGAAAAAAAAGGCTATCTGACCTCACGCCACGAACGCACCGGGCGACGTGAACGGCGTGTTTATGACATCACTGAACAAGGCAGAACTGCACTTGCTGATGCGAAAACAAAGGTCAAGGAGCTGTTCGGAGAGTTGGTAGAAGGTGGTTGAGTTTTTGCTTCTATGTCAGGTTGAGCTATACCCTAACTGGATTGTCATTTTCAGAAGACGACTGCACCAGTTGATTGGGCGTAATGGCTGTTGTGCAGCCAGCTCCTGACAGTTCAATATCAGAAGTGATCTGCACCAATCTCGACTATGCTCAATACTCGTGTGGGCTCTGTTGCAAAAATCGTGAAGCTTGAGCATGCTTGGCGGAGATTGGACGGACGGAACGATGACGGATTTCAAGTGGCGCCATTTCCAGGGTGATGTGATCCTGTGGGCGGTGCGCTGGTATTGTCGCTATCCGATCAGCTATCGCGACCTTGAGGAAATGCTGGCGGAACGCGGCATTTCGGTCGACCATACGACGATCTATCGCTGGGTCCAGTGCTACGCCCCGGAGATGGAGAAGCGGCTGCGCTGGTTCTGGCGGCGTGGCTTTGATCCGAGCTGGCGCCTGGATGAAACCTACGTCAAGGTGCGGGGCAAGTGGACCTACCTGTACCGGGCAGTCGACAAGCGGGGCGACACGATCGATTTCTACCTGTCGCCGACCCGCAGCGCCAAGGCAGCGAAGCGGTTCCTGGGCAAGGCCCTGCGAGGCCTGAAGCACTGGGAAAAGCCTGCCACGCTCAATACCGACAAAGCGCCGAGCTATGGTGCAGCGATCACCGAATTGAAGCGCGAAGGAAAGCTGGACCGGGAGACGGCCCACCGGCAGGTGAAGTATCTCAATAACGTGATCGAGGCCGATCACGGAAAGCTCAAGATACTGATCAAGCCGGTGCGCGGTTTCAAATCGATCCCCACGGCCTATGCCACGATCAAGGGATTCGAAGTCATGCGAGCCCTGCGCAAAGGACAGGCTCGCCCCTGGTGCCTGCAGCCCGGCATCAGGGGCGAGGTGCGCCTTGTGGAGAGAGCTTTTGGCATTGGGCCCTCGGCGCTGACGGAGGCCATGGGCATGCTCAACCACCATTTCGCAGCAGCCGCCTGATCGGCGCAGAGCGACAGCCTACCTCTGACTGCCGCCAATCTTTGCAACAGAGCCCGCCGTGCTAGTCTGCTCGGTGATGGTGGAGTGAAGCCAACCCGCAATCGGGTTATGAATCTGCATCGCGATTCGCAATCAGCTGTCTCTTGAGCATGTCGAACTCCTGCGATGTTATCTCGCCGTGCTCGTGCTGCTACACCAACTTGTCCAACTCATCCGCCACACCGCTCCCCACCACCTGCGATGGCCAGGTTGTTTGCTGGGCGCATTGGCGGAGTATCGTCTCGACCCGGGACACCCACACCGGCACAACCTTACGGGAGTGATTCACTGTCAAAGAATCGGCCCGGTGCTCTGACGCAAGTATCGGGATGGTCACCATTTGTAAGCCGTAGACCTGAGTGGTGATCAAGACTTCGATACCACCGACCGTACCGGTACTAATCGACGACGGTCGTGTTCGTCGCCTGCCGCAGGGACTCTGCACACCTCCGTTTACGCATGTGCCTGGAGGAGTTGGAAATCGTCGTGTTCGGGAAACATTAAACACAGGATGGCAGCGATCTGAGCCAGCACATGATCAGCTAGCTCACCATCCGGATCGACGGCCCACTGCATCGTCGCGCCAGCGATGACCGAGTGCAGGAGCAACTCAGCTGCCGCAGGAGCACCTGGGGGCAGTCGCTTGCGGATCCCCTCCACCACCGCGCGGTTCCGCTGGATCGCAAGCGTGCGTAGCTCCGGCACCTGGAGCTCGTACCAGGAGATGAGATAGTTCACCGAGAAGTCGTTGCGAGTGTTCATGCTCCGAACGAGCACCTGCAAAAATTCCCAGAGCCCTTGCGGCCCTGCGCCTATCGGTATCGCATTCAGGTAATGCCGCACCTGCTCGACGCCGCGCTCCATCATCCTCACCAGCAGCGTATCGCGGTTGGTGAAGCGCTGGATTAACGCTGCGCGGGAGAGCCCCACCTCCTTTGCTACTCCGCTGAGCGTGAACTCTATGGGACCGCAACGCTTCAGCACTACGGTGGCGGCCTCGAGTACCTCGTCATCGGACTTGAGCTTGGGGCGGGGCATCAGTGTTCACCTTCTGTATGGGTTGGGGCGGAGGCTGTGGCTGCCGCCGCCATTGTAGCAAATTGAAGACGGAGCGAGAGTAGAGCCACGAGCCCCGCAAACACGGCCGATACAACGAGGCCAGGGAGCGGACCAGCAAGGTCGACAAACGCGCCGGCCGCAAGCATAACCATGGGCGAGGCTGACAGCATCACCGCCGAGACCGTGCCGAGTACCCGGCCGAGAAGTTCTGGCGGCGTGCGGTTGTAGATGGCAGCGTTGAGAATGGGAGAGACTGAGCCGGTCAGCAGTCCCACGAGCGCGCCCAACAACATCAGCACCGGCACGCCTGGCAACTGTGAAAGCAGAAGCGAGCCCACCGCAGAGCCACAAAATGCCACCGCCAGCCAGTTCTGCGCTGATATCCGGGCGCCGACCGACGCATGAATGGCAATGCCAAGGAGACCACCAGCCCCCATCATTGAGGAGAACAGCCCGAGCTCTGCTACTTGGCGTCCTGCATCTACAAACAGCGCAGGCATGATGACGCTGCCGTTGGCGCCAACGATGCCCACGAAGATCATCACTATACCAAAGAGAGGGCGCAGCAGGGGTTCGCTCCAGAGAAAAGCGACGCCGGCGCGCATGGAGAGAGTCGCCGTCGTGGTCATCGTCCGAGCGGCACGCGCGGGAAGCACCCACGCGCCGAGCAGACCTGCAAGGACGGAGCAGAACGCCGTCAGCCCGAGCGTTGGCGCAGCGCCAAGCAGGCCGATTGCGGCCCCCCCAAGGGCCGGGCCACCTAGAATCGCGACGTTCCCGATCACCGCTTTCAGTGACGAGACGCGCTCAACGGAGAGCCCGGCGACGTGGCCGAGTTTGGGCAGCTCACTGTCCTGCGCGGCCATACCGGGTGCGTCGAACGCGGCACCGAGCACCACGCAAGCGATCAGCCCAGTGTTCGAGAGGGCGCCAACGGCATCGAGCAGTGGGATGCTCGCCATGGCCACGCCGCCCACCACACCCGAGATCAATGCGACGGGCGCGCGCCCGAACCGATCGACGAGGCCACCACCAACCCACGCGCCGATGATGGTCGCGATGACGCTGCTAGCGGCCGTGGCGCCCGCCCAGGCCGCGCTCTTTGTATGAGACAGGACGAACCATGGAAGCGCGAGGGCCGCCACCGCGTTGCCGATCCGGAAGAGAAAGGTCGCCGCGAACAGCGTCGCGAGCGGGCTATATCGACGTTCGCTCATTCCGCTGCGGCGAGCTGCGCCTTCGCCGCAGCGAGGTACTCTTCGTTACCCGAGTCGAGGGCGAAGAGTGCGTAGGTGACCGCCCCGAACGCAAGGCGCTCCGCGATGTGGTGGGCGAGCCGCGGCCACACCCGGCCACCGGCCGCTTCATACGTGAGGAGGAGCTTCGCGAGCCCCTCTTCACCAAAGACCATAAGGTGCGCGGCCATGTCGATGGCAGGGTCATCAACGCGGGCCTCGCTCCAGTCGATCATCCCGCTGACGCGCTCCGTGTTGTCGATGAGCACATGGCCCACGTAGAGATCGCCATGCACCACCACGGAGAAATCTGGCCACGACGAATCGTCGTCGAGCCAGCGCTGCCACCGGTGGAGGCGCTTGTCGTTCACCACGAACTCGCGTCGGACGCGGTCAACGTCGTCGGCCACCTTCTGACGGGCCTGCGTCGGTGTACGGATGAGCATCCCCGCATCCACGGCGGCGGAAATGGGGACGGCATGCAGGGCGGCGAGCGCGGTCGCGAAGCTCTCCGCGAAGACCTCCGAGTCCTGCGGCACGACCCAGTCGGGCGTGGACGAACCAGGCTGGATGACCATCGCAGTCGAGTCTTCGAGCATGGGATAGGCAACGAGCTCGGCGTTGGCCACGCGCCAGTCCGGCACCGCGAACGGCAGGCGATTCTTGAGCATTGCCAGCACCCGCGCCTCTGGTTCGACCTTCGCGCTTACCTCGGCTCGGCGCGGGATGCGCAGCACCCACCGACGTCCATCGTCGACGGTGGCGATCACGATCCTATAGTCGAGCCCAAGCTCATTGACAGTCAGCGGGCCATGGAGCTTGAGCCCATGTCGGGCTGCAAGTGCGTACAGTTGGGAGGTATCGGCGGTCGTGACTACGGTCATGATTCACTCCTGAGGGCTTGACGGGTTTAGCCACCTAAATGTAACAGTCACGTCGGTTATATTCAATCCGGCACTGTTGCAAAGTTAGCGATGAGGCAGCCTTTTGTCTTATTCAAAGGCCTTACATTTCAAAAACTCTGCTTACCAGGCGCATTTCGCCCAGGGGATCACCATAATAAAATGCTGAGGCCTGGC
>NZ_JAKUZS010000020.1:0-13329 GCF_030128585.1 Klebsiella sp. K5-204 | reverse complement strand
TACCAGCGTACGGCCCACAGAATGATGTCACGCTGAAAATGCCGGCCTTTGAATGGGTTCATGTGCAGCTCCATCAGCAAAAGGGGATGATAAGTTTATCACCACCGACTATTTGCAACAGTGCCCTATTTTTCGGGGATCTGATTGCCCTCTGGCAATATCATTCAGCACGCCATAGTCGGCATCATGGTCCATTCGCCAGAAAACCGAAGCACCGGCATCAGCCAGGCGTGGAGAAAACTGGTATCCCAGCAGCCAGAAAAGGCCAAAGACAAGTTCGCTGGCACCTGCTGTATCGGTCATAATTTCGGTTGGATTCAGCCCGGTCTCCTGTTCCAGAAGACCTTCCAGCACAAAGATAGAGTCCCTCAGCGTCCCCGGTATAACGATGCCATGAAAGCCGGAATACTGATCGGACACAAAGTTGTACCAGGTGATCCCTCTGTTATTACCAAAGTATTTGCGGTTCGGTCCGGCATTGATTGTTCTGACTGGCGTAACAAAGCGCATTCCATCTGCAGATGCCACTTCTCCTCCACCCCATATCTGTGCCAGTGGCAGCGTTGCCTGAAAATCAACCAGTCTGGCATTAGCGCTGGTGATAGTTTCAGCCCGCAGATAGTTCGCTTTTGTCCAGTTCAGCCGGTGTCGGGTCAGTGCAGGAACATTTGATCTGATCAGTGGTTCCAGACCGATATTGCAGGCTTCAGCCATCAGCACGGCGCTGATGCTGACGGGCAGATCATCAACTCTGGCACTGGCTTCACTAGCATGGAAAAACTCATCAGCAAATCCGGTATGGGCGTTAATTTCGAGCAGCAACTCCGTTAAATCCACCGGAGGGAGTAGATCACTGATCATTTTGCTCAGTCGTTTCAGACTGTCCGGCTCATCAAGACTGGCGAGGGGAGAAATTGTCAACCGGGGCTTCGGGCCAGAAACATCGAGTTCGACAGCCTCATTTTCGCAAAGACGTGCAGCAACCTGTCTGTAACGACTATCAAGCTGATGACCCAGAGATTTTATTGCTTCCTGCGGGTCTGTCGGGTGCCCCAAAGAACGATAAACCTTAATCCGGTTTGCCTGCCAGTCAGCACCCTGTAGTAATCTTGCACGAGGATCTCCCCACCGGTTACTGCCGGTAACGTAGACATCCCTCCGCCTCAGACTATCCTGCAGTTTACTGAGAAAGCAGAGCGTGTATCCCCTGCGGGTGATATGTTTTTCCTTGTTAATCACCAGCCGTTTCCATGACCGACTGATAATTTCCGTTGGTGCGTCGTCAAAAAACTGCCGCCGTGAGCTGAACTCCCGGCTGAGGTAGTCACAGGCATTCAGAGTGGTAACCCCGGCAGGTGCGGATGAAAATTTAACGGTATTCAGCAGATGGGGCAGGAAACGACGAACGCGCCCGTACTGCTCCACCATTTCTTCATGAAAATTATCGTCTGAGGGCCGGGCAATTTCACGGACAAGCGTGATGATTTCAGCCAGCTTTTGCCTTGGGATGTAGCTGAACACCTCAGCACGAATCGATTCGTCCGGTGTTTCTTCTTTCAGCAGGTACGAACATGCGCTGGCGAGCGCCAATGCAGATTTATCCAGATCCTTCAGCGAGCGGAGCCGTTTTTTCTGCCCAATCTTTCTGGCGTCACGGATGATAACGGCCAGCATGGCGTCCAGAACGTCCAATGCATCATCCAGCGCCAGCGTTTCCCATGCAAGGACAAAGGCAACCAGAACCGCCATCCTTTTCTGCGGTGACATCCTGGCAATATTGAACACCGAAGTCATACCAGCATAACGTGCGAGATTTTTCAGGCGCACAGCCGGGAGTGTACTCAGGTTTTCAGCATGCAGGCCAAAATCGTTCAGAGTTTTCCAGCGTTCAATTGCTTCATTAAACGCCGGACCACTGATGGTCACAGGGCCCTTTTTCAGTGATTCCAGTAAAGACAGGCGGCTGCAATCAGTTGGCCCCAGCAGCATCTCCAGCTGTGAACGCTGTTCGGCTGACGGTATCAGTGCCAGTTTGTTCCACAGGCGCAACGTCGCCTTTTCCCTTACCTCTGAAATCAACCGGGTCAGCGTAGTGGCTCCGGGGAGAATAATACGATGTTGCATAAGCCACCCTGTCGCCAGATCGAAAAGCAGGCCAGGACGTTCGTTGCTTATCCAGCTCCGGGTATATAAAAGACGGGTAAGGCGAAATGTCCAGGGCCAGGCAAATTCACGATACTGATAGTGCTGACGTATCAGCGCTGCATGCTCACGGCGGGTATTTTCCCTCTGACCGTATTCTGCAAGAACGGTGATATCACGAATCCCGAGCTGTCTGGCGGTAAAATGCCGGACGCCGGAAGGAATATGACCTGGGACCTACGTGCGCCCGCACCGACACCCTCACACCTTCGAGCTACTGTTGCCATTAAGGGGTCGTTTCGTGGTGCTGAATTTTGACGATCGGGGTACCGTCACCCATCGGGCGATATTGGGGGAAACCTGTACGGTGCTGGAGATGGCCGCAGGAACCTGGCATGCCGTGCTGTCGCTGGATACCGGTGGCATAATTTTTGAAGTAAAACACGGTGGCTATCAACCCGTGGCTGCCGATGACTATGCGCACTGGGCTCCAGCGGAAGGAGAACCAGGAACCACGGAGCTTATGGCCTGGTATGCGCAAGCGCAGGTGGGCGACAGCACTTTTGCCGTCTAAGGCGATAAACAAAAACGGAATGAGTTTCCCCATTCCGTTTCCGCTATTACAAACCGTCGGTGACGATTTTAGCCGCCGACGCTAATACATCGCGACGGCTTTCTGCCTTAGGTTGAGGCTGGGTGAAGTAAGTGACCAGAATCAGCGGCGCACGATCTTTTGGCCAGATCACCGCGATATCGTTGGTGGTGCCATAGCCACCGCTGCCGGTTTTATCCCCCACAACCCAGGAAGCAGGCAGTCCAGCCTGAATGCTCGCTGCACCGGTGGTATTGCCTTTCATCCATGTCACCAGCTGCGCCCGTTGGCTGTCGCCCAATGCTTTACCCAGCGTCAGATTCCGCAGAGTTTGCGCCATTGCCCGAGGTGAAGTGGTATCACGCGGATCGCCCGGAATGGCGGTGTTTAACGTCGGCTCGGTACGGTCGAGACGGAACGTTTCGTCTCCCAGCTGTCGGGCGAACGCGGTGACGCTAGCCGGGCCGCCAACGTGAGCAATCAGCTTATTCATCGCCACGTTATCGCTGTACTGTAGCGCGGCCGCGCTAAGCTCAGCCAGTGACATCGTCCCATTGACGTGCTTTTCCGCAATCGGATTATAGTTAACAAGGTCAGATTTTTTGATCTCAACTCGCTGATTTAACAGATTCGGTTCGCTTTCACTTTTCTTCAGCACCGCGGCCGCGGCCATCACTTTACTGGTGCTGCACATCGCAAAGCGCTCATCAGCACGATAAAGTATTTGCGAATTATCTGCTGTGTTAATCAATGCCACACCCAGTCTGCCTCCCGACTGCCGCTCTAATTCGGCAAGTTTTTGCTGTACGTCCGCCGTTTGCGCATACAGCGGCACACTTCCTAACAACAGCGTGACGGTTGCCGTCGCCATCAGCGTGAACTGGCGCAGTGATTTTTTAACCATGGGATTCCTTATTCTGGAAGATACGAAATAACAACAACATGAATAGTCCCTAAATTCCACGTGTGTTTTTTATTAGCTTCAAAAATCACTATTTCACGAAGAATTTAGACTGCTTCTCACACATTGTAACATTATTTACAACCACCTTTCAATCATTTTTGATAAATCATTGATTTCATCTTTGCTGCAATGATACTTAATAAACTCTGCAAGTTATCCACAGAGCAACACTCAATTTTATTGATGATATTCTTATTATACCAGACATTTTTCATACACTCCCTTGTACGGATAGTTTTCCGACAACTTCATGATTACATATCTTGCGGTTTTGATTATTTTTGCTGCAAGAAATACATACTTCAAACGAAAGGTCTTTATTTGCTGTCTGTATTCTGAAGAGTCCAAGGAATCAAACTTGAACAACAAAAATAGGTTATATGAAAGCATCATCATTTGAAACACGGCTTCATTCGCCCAAAATGACTTTAGCAAGAGATGACCCACCGCCATGTCGTATTTGGCTTCTTTGATATAGTTTTCAGCATTACCACGCTTTTCATAGTATATAACTACTTTTTCAGAAAGCAAGGTAGTATTTGTTACAAAGAAAAAGTAGTCGTATTCGGAACCTTCTAAAAGTGATAATTGTGCTCTTTCTTTTTCTGGTTTCAGTACGCGAGATACGACAAATCTTCTGTCTTTTTCCCATTTAACTAATTTTGTATACAGTTCTGTAGTTTCTCTACCTTCTTCTCCTTTAACGAATACAATTGATGAATTCGTTGCTTGTGAGGTGAGTGTAGAATAACTTTTGGCTTTAATTAAATATTTGCATCCAAGAGATTCTATCGTTTCGATAATTTTTTCATCAAAGTAGCCACTATCCATTCGAAATAAAATTTCTAAATCGTCTGATTTGATGTTAGCAACAATTTCTTTGATCATTTCCGCAGCACCGTTTGCAGTGTAAGTATTGCCACTTCTTACAAATCCGGTAACATATGCTTTTAATTCGTCGCAAAATGCAAATTGGATATTGTAGCATCGGTTTCCCAGTTTCTTAGGATTATATCCTTTTGACGCACCTTCTTGATGACCTTCTACGTTAGTTACACTACTATCAATATCAATCGTAATGGATGTCAATTTACTTTTAGTGAGCAGTTTTTTAAAGACTTTAAAATTAATGTCTCTAAACATTTGGGTTGTCTTGAAGTTGAAGTTTCCTAGAAACCGTGACACTGTTTCAGGTTCTTTTACGGAAATATCAAACTCGTTGACGAGGGGATCATTTTGAAGTAGCTTTAGACGTTCTAACTTATCAATGCCAATGAAGTGACCGCAGAGCATGGTCTTTATATGATTCATCTTGATTTTATTTGTTGAGTCATTATCAAATACGAGGTCATTTTCAATAAAATCAAAAATCCCATTGCTTTTTGCATTCTCAAGGAGCAGAAAAAGACCTGCATTTGATGTTAGATTCTTAGCTTTGAAATCAATTTTATTAATCATAATTAGAACCCCTTTTTACTACTTTTCTTACTATTATTTTACCATATATCGAGTCATAAAAGCTGATAATTTAACATATTTTTGAGCACTTTTCTTTCACCCAATGGGTGAAAGCTGAATTTCGAAGGAATGCATATTTATCAAGGCTTTGATTATGCTTTTTGAAGTACTGACGTAGAATCTAGGTAGGTATTCCAATGGTAACAGGTTGAAGCATACCTAATAGTCCGAGCTACCGATTTACCAGGATGCACTCTTTTTTTGACCAGTTACAGTGGTTAAATGTAGAATATATGTTGCCTTTATGTAAAGAAGAAATTACAGAACGATAAAGGGCAATTTTTATCTGATGATTAGCTTCGACGGAAGTTTACGACGGAAACCTTGATGGAAGTGACGCCAGTGAGGCTCAGTCGCTGCGGAAAGGAGTTCATAATCACCCCGCGTATCACCCCATGCCCGAAGATGATAGTCAGTCAGAGGTCCATATTCTTTTTCAAGCCGGATAATTTTCTGTGAGCACCTGCAATTATGACCACTGATTCTGCCAGTCAGAATGCCGTCTTTTGTCTCTAATTGTGTACCAATCAGTTTGATCCTAAGTTTTTCGGCAAAGGGTCTGAGTACAATTTCCGGCGACGCAGAACATAAGGTGACGATCGCGCCGGAAGTGACTTCATTCGCCACAGCAATCAAACCTGCCGGGCGCATGAGGCGATGCCAGTAGAGCTGACAGAATTCCTCTGCTTTAGAAGACACCCACTTTTCCTCAACACCAGTAAGAAAAGTTGTAATGAGCGTTTCTTTTAGCTCATCACGCGTCATCTGCTTACCCATACAGCGTAACGTGGGTAGAGCCATGCTGACGATACGTCGCGAAAACGCCCGATTGCCAAAGGCAAACCGCAGAAAAGGGATAAAGCTATCATGCCGCGTTAACGTACCGTCAAAATCAAATACAGAAAGCATGCGGGGCTGAATGACGTTCATCGTGATCTTATTCCGTTGGATAGTAGGTTACTTCTGCCAGCCGCTGCACTATACCACCAGGACGCGAATAACAGTAACTGCACGTGAGGTGCTAACATCCTTCTCGCGTCAAAATGAAGGGCAGGGGTCCAGGCACCTCCTGAGAAAAAAGTAACTTTTTCGTGATTGTGTGCTCAGTAAAATCTGATGCGGTAACCCCATACTCTGGATCGGCGGAGGGCAGTATATTACTGTTCCTTCACAAGTAATGAGTTCTGATCTCTGTAAGCATACCTGTCACATTCAGCACCCTGAAACCGTACCCCGGAACTGTCTGGTGTCAGGACAAGTCCACCTTGTGCAGCATGTACGTGGAGAAGCTTATCCCCACCCGACACATTCAGATGTAGTGCAGGCACGCCATGATTGATTTCCAGTAATACACCTAAGCAAAGCTGACCTGTATCGTCCGCCACCTCGATTGAGGTCTGGTTATCCAGATGGTAGGTGGCCGTATAAATTCTGCTATCCGCTTCATGGCAAACCGGTTCACCTTCAGGGATACGCCAGTCCGTCATTAGTTTAATAACAGGAGCACCGACAGATTATTTTTGTGCGGCCACAATAAGCAGAGATTGCAGGGCAGCTCTGTCAGAGTTTCGGATCGCCCTGTCGAGGATAGTTTCCTGTCCCTCGTCTGCCCAGGCTTCAACATGATAATTTGACCATACGTTACGTTCAGTCGAAGGCAGACGGTCATCGGGTTCAATGTGGAGTGTGGGGGTACACTCTATGTCTGAAAGATAGGGCTTTGCGACATCGCCATCCGTAATGCCGTTGACCCGTCCACCACAGTGATCAGCAATTACCCGCCCTATATCCAGCATGAAGGCCTGGTGCGCCTCACGGGAGTCAAGTTCACCCAGCAGTTCAGGTTTAATAAGAAGACCGGTTACGATTTCAGCCAGTTCATTGGGTAATATTTGCTTTGTCATAATGCCTCACAAAATAGACAGATCAGTACAGAAGAGTGGAGGGAGAATGCCCGGACCAAAGAAAATCACATGACGTTCAGGTACGATTTCATCACCCGGAACTCATCAGGAGTGATTGGTTTCATACTGGATTTTTTGATGGCAGAGCCAGAACTAAATTGTATCCCTCCTTCGGCATCTTTTTCCCCACCATCGCGATAGTTAAGCTGAATCTCATCATACCTATGCGCTGCATTAACGCTGTTCGGGCAACGCAATATAAACGATACTGGATATTCAAGCTCACCGACGACCTCTGTAAATTCACAAAAGAAGTAATTCATCTTCTCGGCGAAAGCGGTTCGTTCAGCCTCCAGAAAATTGTGTAGACCTGTCCACCGGATGAAATCCTTGCTCACGACACAGGCAGCGCCTCCAAACCCGTCAGGCCTTTTTAAGTTACTGCATGTAAAAGCAATTTTGAACTCTATCAATTCGTTCCTGTCAAATGCAATAAGTGCCGCCTGAGCAAACAGCGCACCATGTTCAGAATTGAAATCACCGAGATCACTGTTAATAAGAAAACCTTCTGGGCATTTTTCCCCATCAAAATGCCAGTCCAGGTCTTCAGGAATATCTGCAACATTTCTGAATGGATGGTTCAGGACACAGTGACGTACAATAATCTCCATTTCTGACAGGCCGTTTGTGTTATCACATGAAATTAGTTTTTGAATAAAACTATCATCCGGTTCAAACAATTCATTCATTGCCTCAAGTAATATATCAGCTTGAGTAGGATTTGCTTCGATAAGGCAAGCACATTCTGAATAATAGTCAGCCATGATAAACCTCATATCTGTTTAGAAGATTACGATCGATTATGAATAAGACCATCATACTAAACCAAACCGGCTCATCAAGGGGGTATTTCCACCGGAAGCAATAATAATTAAGGTCAGATTCATAAATTCTGGATAATAATAACCACCCCCTTAAATGGTACAAAAAAACCCTTGAAAACAGTGAGAAATATTGGGCTTGCAAAATTTAGTTTTTCTGATTGAAGCTTTGTATTCTATCCAGTTTTATATATAAGAGATAATGGTAGCGCTGAAAAACAGACGTTAAACTCCATAATTGTAATAGTGCTAAGAACATAATCAATCTCGTCCAGCAATTCAGCCAGTGTGTAACACCAAATATAGTCCTTTCTGTATGAAGTTATCCAGAATGATGACCACCATTCCTTAATCAGCAGGTAAATATGATTAGTTGTAAGTCCTTGTCCATGGGTATCGTTTCGCCACTCTTCTAACCAGCGTTTATGTTGACCTGGAACACAGAAAGACAAGTAAAGCCTGGATTTTGCAACGTTAATTTCAAGTTGATATTTCAATAGGTTAGATTCTTTCTTTGTCAGGCGCTCCACCCTTTGATCATGAATCCGGTCACGGTGTTCGCGGCGCTGAAAAACCCTGTTCTGTAACTCCGGGAACATGGAAACTGCCAGAGACCAGGAAAGAGGGAGAATAAAACACTCTCCACGAGATTCAATCAGAATATCGATAGCACGCAGGTATTCAACTTTAGTTGCTTCGCCACGAACAAATGGATCGTAACTCGAATCAACCTTTCTCAAGTCATTCGAGCTAATTTGCGATTTACCTGTAAGTTCTTTAAAAAAGGCTTTGACGTAGGCCAGTTCTCCTGTTTTCCGTCCCAAAGCTCTGCGATTCTCCACAGAAGCAATAGAAGCCATTGCACATCGCTGGAAAGGGTTAATCGGGACAAGCGTGGAAGATATCATTAATTACCATCCTTAGAGAATAGGAAGCACATAAAGACATATTATCAGTAATTATTTCACTTGCTAGTACCTATTTATATAATAGTGCTTATGAATAATATTCAAAAACATTTAATATTTTTCGGAGTCAACTTCAAACATGAGAAAGCAACTTTTAGCACACCCATAAACCGGAAGCATATAAAAACAGTGAGCAAAGGGAGGGTTAAAGCAATTACTAAGCCTTACATGAAAGGCTTAGTAAAGGAAATCAGGGATATTACTTAGTGATACAGCTTTCAACTAGTGAAGCAATGAATTTTCTTTCTGCATAACATCCTTTCATTGATTGCGGATCAAAAACAATATTATCAGCTTCGACATAGCGTAGCCTGTGGTATACAGACAAACGCGCTTCATTCCTTTTATGCTCTTCAAGTACCGGGGTGTAATCATGATCGGTCATTCCTATAACAAAGAAAGCACAAATGACAGATAGTCCAATGATAAAGAAGGGAGCATGTTCCAGGAAAGAAGACATTGTTTTAGATACGTTTACGTCAAAAATATCAACAACAGCATTACTGAATAAGGTAATAATTATAAGTAAAAACATTACACCGAAAACACAGGAAATCCGGAGGACCATTTTTGTGTTGTCAGGCTCAGCAGTAACTTCATCAGGTGGTGCAAAGACAGTAGAACGAGTCGTCTTCTGCATTTCCGAACCGGCATAACCTCCGCCTCCCAGAATAACAGAGTCTCCCGAAATGCCGCCCCCCAGTACTGAACCTGATCGTTCAGTAGTTGAAGTTTCCTTCAGATAAAGGGAGTGCAAAGGGATCCCGTCAGTTGGTGAATAATGAACTTTCATGATAGTCATAGTAAGGCTCCTGATTATTGATACTTTTATAGTACTGTGAGCCTGAGGACAATTTTTCCTTTAAAAGGGTGAAATCGCTATTTAACAATTTTTTTTACCGGGCACGAAAGGATAAAAACCGTAGTTGTCCTGCAAAAGCATCCAATTATGGAAAAACTATGAATGCAACATGTTGACGAGAAAATCTGATGGAAAAAGTTTACCTGTCTGGTATTGTCAGTAAAACCGGCAAAGGATTCAACTAACCAGGGGTGGTTTGTTGAATACGGAGCAGTAGCAGCCCCTTTGCCGGTTTGTCATCCTTTCATGCCTGCATCACTTTCCTTCCTGCTACCTGAAGACATCCACATACGATCTGCAATAAAGAAGCCCACATTTCGTTATGGGAGTGAACTACTTTTTTCACGAAAAGGGTCTCTCTGGGCGCACAATACGTGACACCGTCACTTTTAGATGTAAGTGATTTAATATCATTGGATATAGTCACAATGGTAAATGTCAATAGCGATAAAATAACAGAAATTGATTATAAAATTGATGCCTTTTAAATAAAACAAGGTTTCAATATGTCGATATAAAAACCAACAAAAAGCATGAATTCAGGAATAACCAGAAGTGTGCTCATTTTTCCATCGCTTCAAGAGGTATGCAACATCCTATTTACAGTTAGAATAATACCCTTTATTCCATGTGTTAGATTAATGTTATCACCCGAGGTGGGGGTAACCAGCTTCTAAATCAGTCCAAAAGTTACTTTTCTAGTGGTTTTTGTTCAGGTTGCGCTACGCGAAATCTGAAGAAAAACGGAGGGGTGAGTACGTCAGATTTCACGTAGCGCACGGCGACGAAAAGAAAATTTCGTATGATTTCTGGCCGGTTAATTGATCAAAATTGAAATCGCAGGATGAAGTACAACAGGGCTGAAGCCTTTTATGCCAGAAAAGTGCTGATAGTTATAATAGGGCCGAAGCCCTTACTGAAGCATTTTGGCGTTAACTGCAGCCCTTATCGGGCAAATGGGGTAGGGGGCCAGCCGGTGCAACCCATGATGCCCAACCATCCTTTCCATATCGTTCATTATAGTAACTTTCTTTGATCGCCTTACGCGCCAAATATGAAGCAGTATCCATACCAAATACCTCAATAGGAAATAGTTCATGCCCCCCAATATCCGTCAGACAAAAATCTGGGAAAACATCATTATTAGAAGCATCGTATCTCAGGGGTTTGATAAATGACCGCTCATGCTTATGAAGATAATTTAGCATGGTCAGCTCATAACTCGAGTCTGCCGGGATCCAGTTTTCATCAACATTCATCAATGCTATCTGAAGTGGTTTAAGATAGTATGTATCTTTCCCCTTAAATTTACCCAGATCACCTATAGCCATACAGATTACGTTACCTCCTGAACGCCAGTTTGCTATTTCAGAGCTGAATCTCTTCTCCAGTGATGCCCAATTCTCAGTATTCATCAGCACAACTGGAACACCTGAAAAAAACTTTATCGGAAGTCGTTTTGATGCATTCGAGTGTCTTTCAGGGTTATATTTAGATAGTACATTGAGGCATATCAGACGCTCTTTATTCATCAGCGCCTCTGATGTCATTTTTATGTTTTTTGTCTCTTGAGGTGTCGAAGGATATGCACCTGCAAGTAAATGCATGGACAGCGGATGTGATGCGACTTTAATTTTTTCCGCAGAGTGGGTTATAAGGTTGAACACCTTGCCAGGATTACGTTTCCCGGCCATTTTCGGATACCAACGATTCAGACCGCTGTCATCCCACAGGAACTGGAGAAGACCCAGCAATGACATGCTATTCTGAGAAACACCACCTGATTTATTCCTGTTATCTATCGGTACGATCGAGGTCGACTCCGAGTCAGATGAGGCTAATGCCACGTCTAACCTAATTCCGTAGCCTCCATCTTTAAGGTCTTTGACGACACCTTGTGTATAGCATTTTAGACCTGAATTGTCTTTATCAAGCGTAAAGAAAATACAGTCAGGTGAATGTTGACTACCTGTATTCGGGTACCGTGCCAGGAAATAAGTATCACCGCCTGAGTGATATTTTACGGCAAGTGATTTTTGTCCTTTACCTTTACAGGCACAGCTTACCTTCGCTTCTACCGAAGCATGCGCCCGTGACAAAACGGCGTACCAGCTCTTTTTAAATTCTTCTTTTGTCTGGAAGTCTCTTGAATACCTTTTACTGTCACCTCCATAAGATACAATCACATCATTAACAGTAGACATAAGCCCCCCTTAATTGATCTGAGCCGAGATGCGTTTTCATTCACCTCAGGTAATAATTTTCATATACATTGACACAATAGCATGTTGTTAATAAAGTAACCTATACATTGAAAGTAACTTTTCAAAATCGTTGTGATTTTCCCCTCAAATCACATTTAATGATTATCATCCAGAGACAACCAATGATAAACATCCGGACAACTAGATTATCCATTTTTCCACTGGCTGTTATCCTTTTATATTCCCCACTAACTTCAATTGCCAAAACTTTCTCGGCGAAAGTGGTGCGTGTTATTGATGGTGATACAGTCCAGGCTTATGACGGTGCAACAAATACAAGAATACGGCTCTATGGGATTGATGCCCCTGAAAGTAAGCAAGCCTTCGGGCAGAAGGCAAAGCAAACAATGATTCAGTTAGTAGCAAATCAGGTTGTTAATATTCAGGACCATGGGCAGGACGTCTATGGTCGTATGCTTGGCACAATCTATCTTAACAACAACGATGTTAACGCCATCATGGTCGCAAACGGTATGGCCTGGGCATATCGGTATCAGGGGAGGTTGATTGTTCCTGAATATGGACCTCTTGAACAAAACGCGGCTTTGTTGAATAAATCGAACTTTTGCTGAGTTGAAGGATCAGATCACGTATCTTCCCGACAACGCAGACCGTTCCGTGGCAAAGCAAAAGTTCAAAATCACCAACTGGCCCACCTACAATAAAGCCCTCATCAACCGTGGCTCCATAACTTTCTGGCTGGATGATGAAGCTATTCAGGCCTGGTATGAGTCAGCAACACCTTCTTCACGAGGCAGACCTCAGCGCTATTCTGACCTTGCCATCACGACTGTGCTGGTCATTAAACGCGTATTCAGGCTGACCCTGCGCGCTGCGCAGGGTTTTATTGATTCCATTTTTTCTCTGATGAACGTTCCGCTACGCTGCCCGGATTACAGCTGTGTCAGCAGGCGGGCAAAGTCGGTTAATGTCAGTTTCAAAACGCCCACCCGGGGTGAAATCGCACACCTGGTAATTGATTCCACCGGGCTGAAGGTCTTCGGTGAAGGCGAGTGGAAAGTCAAAAAGCATGGCCAGGAACGCCGCCGTATCTGGCGTAAGCTGCATCTCGCCGTTGAGAGTAAAACACATGAAATCATCTGCGCTGACCTGTCGCTGAACAATGTGACGGACTCAGAAGCCTTCCCGGGTCTTATCCGGCAGACTCACAGAAAAATCAGGGCAGCATCGGCAGACGGCGCTTACGACACCCGGCTCTGTCACGATGAACTGC